>NZ_JBITHV010000004.1:0-169376 GCF_044458365.1 Kribbella sp. NPDC050470
CTCCCTCCCCGGCTCGGTTCAAGCCAGGATCTCTCCGGGAAGCTGGTCAATTTTCAGTTGCCGCCCACTGGTCAGTTTTCAGCTGCCGTCGACACATAGCTCATTGTGCCCGGACAGCTGGCGAACGGGCGACGTACGAGCTGGCGTAGCGGACGCGTGCGGCGGTGTAGTTGCCCTAGCTCAGTTCCTTCCGCATCTGAGCGCATGTCGCCTCGTACCGCGTGATCGAGCCATCAGGGTTTTGCTGGTCCCAAGATTCGAGTACCTCGTCGTACGCTACGTAGCCCAGCCGCTCGTAGAGGGCACGGGCTCGCGGGTTACTCAGCTCGACACCAAGCTCGGCCCGATCAAGACCTCGGGCCAAGATCCGCTGCTCAGCAGCCCCAATGAGCACCGTCCCGATCCCGCAGGACTGCAACGCCGGGTGCACGGATAGCTGAGTCAACGAACCAGCACCGGGATGCGGCAGGTAGTCGACCGCGCCGATGGCCACGGGCAGGTCGTTCTTCGTACAGACGGCAAGGTAGTCGACCTCCCCGCGGCGCGCTCGCTCGAGTTGCTTGGCAACCTGCCTCACGTGCAATTCACTGCCAGCAAACCCACACGCGCCCAAATCGGCGTCAGCCAGATCTCTCACCGCCAGATCGAGTACGACTGCCGTCATCTTCACCACCACCAGGTGTCTCGGTCATCTCGTGGCGAGCCTGATCAAGTTCGCGCTTCTCGTCGCGCCGCCGAGCCCGTGACGCCCATTCTTTGGCCTCTTCGGTGGTGCCCCAGTGGCCGTGCTTGCGCGACATGTTCCGAGCGCCGTCATGCTCCGTCTTGCCCCGTCCCAGTGCCACACCGACAGGTTACCTGTGGGATCAGCCGCTCGGACCTCGCGTTCGTCCGAGGACAGCGCCGAGTCCAATCGCCTTGTTGAGATCGACCCAGTGCCCGATCCACGGGGGCACCAGTCGTCGACGTGACGTTCCAGCGGGCGTAGCCATCGAGTGGGCCGCTGCTGGGAACAATTGGCCGACAAGCGGCATGCTCTCCGGTCCTGTCTGCGGCACGTCAGTGCGTTGGTTCGCGACCAGGATCAACACCGAACTTCTCGATCATGAATCGCCAAAACAGCGGAACCGCGTCAACTACCGGCTTGTCGATGACATCGTCGTGGCCGGTCGTAGAGAGGTGCTCGATGCGCACGAATCCTCTGGCCGGCTGATGGATCGAGCCTGGGGCGCGCACCGCAACCACGCCGTACGGCGGCTTAGGGATCGGCGTCGGTACCACGATCAGGTCGTGCATCGACGTGCACGCCGCCAAAGCCCCGGTCTGATCCGAGACGAGGACACTCTTGACTATGTCTGACATATGTCGGAACTCCCCATGGCGATCTGCCATGTCCCCAAGGAATGCGTCGATCTCATCCCATGGTCGTCGCCGAAAGGGATATGGCCAGCCGTGAGTCCTCACGCGGCCCAATGATTGCAGAGGTCAACCGCGCCGCGGCGCGTCAGCAACATCCCCAACTCAGGGTTCGACCAGGCGCCGGTCCATTGGTTGATGCCGCGCTTGGCGAGCCACTCGCTCGCCTCGGTGCGTATCGCGAGGATGGTTGGGCGGTCCGTCGATCCTGGTCTGCTCGACAGTCACGATGCGCCAACGTCCTCGTCGATGCGCGGAGTTGGGTCGCCGATTGCGGAGACGGCTCGGTTCCGAGGCGCAGCCGCCGCGCGGCGGGCGACACCCACGAGGCAGCGCTTCGGCGTGTCGCCAGCAAGATCGTCGGGCAACTCCACCATTGTCTGGCCCACTGCCAGCCCTACCGAGAAACATCGCCTGGACCAACGAGCCAATCGGCCGCAGGACTGCGGCCTGAGCCAGCATTGGATGGCCGCCGACCCACGGGTCGCAGCGGCGGTGTCAAGGGCTGCCGACAGGCAGACGGGCAGAGTCGCGAAGCCCTTTTGCACCGCGCGAAGACCCGAATCATCACCGGAGCCAGAAGGTGGCGCCCTCCCGCGCACAATGATCAGCGCATCGGTTGCTGTCGCCGCTACTCTTATCGATCCATGAGACGGGTTCGGGCTGTGACCGGCTGGTTCGTCATCGGCGGGGTCGCGGCACTCGTCGTCTCCGTTATCGCCCTCACGCTGGCTTTTCCGATGTCCGAGCGAGCACCCGACATCGCTGATCCGCGCGCATGCCCGGGCAGCAACGTCGAACTCCAAGTCATCACCGCAGCCTTCGACGTCGAACTGCCGCCCGATGTGGCGGAACTGAGCTTCCGCTCGGATGTGCATCCGATGTTCGACGAGCACACGCTGCAAATCTCGTTCCGGACCACGCCCGCAGGCCTACGAACGTTCCTCGCCGCAAGCCGATTTGCCGCGCCACAAACTGTCGCCCAGCAGGAACTACCGGCGTCGGATACGTGCCCAGGGCCGGAGTCGTTCCGACGGGCGTTGATGGTGGAGGATCAGACAGCAGCCGGCAGCAGCCGAACCTTGGTCGTGGACA
This sequence comes from Kribbella sp. NPDC050470, assembly GCF_044458365.1. NCBI lineage: Bacteria > Bacillati > Actinomycetota > Actinomycetes > Propionibacteriales > Kribbellaceae > Kribbella > Kribbella sp. NPDC050470. Next base: position 2,512 of record NZ_JBITHV010000004.1, read on the forward strand.
CGTTCGATCCCGCGCATCCCCTCGCGTACATCCGCGCAGTCGACCTATAAGCAGCCGAACCGCACCGGCACAAACGACCGGACTTGCTCGGCCGCCGCAACTTGCGATCCGGCGACCGCCGGGTGTCTTGATGCGTGTCGTGGCGGCCGTACGATCGAGAGGCCAGAGGGACAGGGCTAGCCCGCGGTCGGTCGCAGTACTCGGACTGCACTGGGCGGGCTGTAGCGCGAGTGGCAGGAACGTGCTCAGCGGTGCGCTGTCGTTGGGTTGGACCGGGGTCACGCAGTACTGCCTTGCAAAGGCTGTTGCGAGCCTTCTGCGTGGCTCAGCGACAAATCGCTGAGCGTGGGCTCGACCGATTGAACCCGCGGATGACCTGTCGAGCCGGCGCCGATGTAAGGACCCAGTTCTGACCGGGCTTCAATGGCCTGTTGCGCCGTCGATCGCCTCTCGGATGATGTCGGCGTGACCATTGTGCCGCGCGGTTTCCTGGACCATATGGACCAAGATTGCCCGCAAGTTGGCCTCCGCTCCCGACGGCGTCGTGACCACGTCGTCGAGCCCGCCGGCGGCCACGACGGCCCGGGCCCGCTCGCAGGTCAGTAGGTATTGCCGGACTAGGGCGTCAGCCGTCTCATCCGGACCGACGCGAAACTCCGCATCTGGGTCACCGTCGGTCGAGAACAGATCTGGCTCGCGCAAGCCTCCGTAGATCTTGAGGAACCAGCCATGCTCCGTCTCGGCTAGGTGTTTCACCAACCCCAGCAGGCTGAGCCCAGACGGCGTCATCGGCCGGCTCAGCTGCTCTCCATCGAGTCCTTCCAGCTTGTGAAGCAGGGTGGCGCGGTGGAAGTCGAGCTGCTGTGCCAGCGCGTCGCGCTCGTCAGCCAGACGATTCGGCACTGCCCGCTCCACGGGCGACTCAAATACCATGCGCCAACAATACGATCGACGTACGACCAGGGCAGAGGACTACGAGTCCCAGGCAACTGCGGAGATCCACGCGATCGGCCCGCCCCCAACGGAGGATCGCGCTGCACCCGCACGGGCTACCCACAGTCAGACGTCAGGACTTCGGACGACGCCCGCGCCCTTGATCCATAGAGCCAAACTTCGGCAGAGAGCGGATCAGTTGTCGGATCACGAACCTCGGGGATTACTGTCCTCCGTCGGCGGCGTGATGGTGCTCGGCGTGCGCGGCAGTCACCTGCGGTCTGGTCGTGAGAGCAGCGCCACTTTGACGCGTGGGCCTGTACGCTCGCGCGGTGGCTTTCCCAGACGCATTGCACACCATCGTCAAGGACATCGCCGCGGCAGCGCGAGGTGAGGACCCGGAAGCGTTCTTCGCGGCCGGACAGCGCCTCGCGGACAGGTTCCAGGAGGCATCACGGCAAGACCTCGACACAGCGGTCACATTGCTCGCACCCGTACTCACCGACGCGCCGGAGTCCCTGGGCGGACCGCTCGCGCAGTACCTCGGTTCCCTGATCGGCATGGACGGGGATGCCACGCCGGTTCTGGACACGCTGGTTGAGCACGCGTGCCGCGCGCTGGAAGGCACGCGGCGGTTCGTGGCACTCTACGAGGAGCTTGTCGGGCCAGTCCCAGAGCGAGCGGAGTGCGGTGATCGCGAGTACGAGCGGTTCGTCGCAGCAGCAGCCTCCCGGATCGACGACCCAGGCGCCGTCGCTCGCTCGTGGATGTATGCCGAGTCGTGGGTGCAACCCATCCTGTTCCTCGGCCAGCGTGCCGACGTCCGGCGTGCGCTGCCGCAGCGGGAGCGGCTAACGGCAGCAGCGATCGTCGCGGAGGACGACCTTCCTGACCTCGCTCCATGGCTGGTGGGCCTGCTCCGCATTCTCGACGACGAGCCGCTGGTCGTGCTGCACCGCTCCACCGGCACTGCCTTCCGCGTCACGATCTCGGGCGTGTCCGACAATTTCCAACTCCACACACTTCTCGCGGCTCACATCATCCCGCTGCTTCCGGTCGCGCGGCGAGGCGTCCTTCGTCGCCGAGACACCTCGGCGGTGCCCGTCGCGCCGACGGCCGCGATGCTCGCGGCCGCCGATGGTTCTGGAGACCTCGCCCCTGCAGGCGGTCTCACCGGCCAGTTCAACCTCGTTGACGGCGTGGGAGCTTGGATCTGGAACGAAGGCCGGCCTGACGAGATCCCGCTGATCGATGGCGTGCGCGTCATCGTTCTCGATCCGCCTCCCTACCGACGCGGCTGGGACTCCGGCCGCGCGTACCCGCTCCTGTGCGCGAGTGTCGAGGCCACTCCACTACCCAACGACGAGGCCAGAATGTGGCTGTCTCGAATCAAACCGTCGAAGCCGCTCGATCAGGCGACCAAGGCGGCCGAGGCGCTCGTATGGTCGGACGACATGTCAGTAGCCCTGCCGCCCGGCCGCGACGTGGCCGACGTCGTCAACTACACCCTCGCCACCAGTGCGCGTGGAGTCTCCGGGCTCGAACTGGAGACTGCGGTCGCGCGTGAGTTCTCACTTTCCGCCGAGGACTCCGCGCTCGCCGTTGATCGCGTCTTTGGCGGGATCACCCGCGCCGCAACCCTGAACGAAGCCAACCGTCCGGATCCGGTGAAGGACCCGATCGCCTTCGAGTCCTACCGTCAGGCCCTGGAGCGTTCAGAGGCCTGACCACGCTACGCGGCAATTGCGGTCACGTGGCGCCGAGTAGAGGCGGCGCGGGCCTGGCGGCTTCGGGTCGTTCCGAACCCAACTGGTGCGAGACGAGGGACCATGGGTACATGGCGGCCAGGGATTTGGTGTTCGAGGCCGGGGATCGAGTCCGGACCTGGGGTCAGTACGTCGCCGGTCCGGACGGTGATTGGCTGGACCTGGCCCGCGTCGATGCTCTGATCTCCAAACCACCGGGTTGGAAGTCAGATCGGTCGATCCGGCTGATCGGGGCCGACGCCGAGGCAGTACCTACCGACTTCGCAGCGAACCGAGTCCCGGACTTTGTCTCGGTGGTCGGGACATGGCGCGACGAGAGCATCGAGGTCGAGGAACAGTCACCGGACATCCCTGCTCGGGAGCCGAGTGCGGATTGGACGGACCCACCGTGCCCGCCGCCGCCCGACGGCTGGCGGCGTGACGCGCTGCCCTGGGACCTGGACTACGGCGACCTGGAATCGTCCGGGGCGATGGTCCACGGGGTGGTCTTCCGGCCGTCGGCGGACCAGGAGGTCCTCGTCGTCGCCGCCACCGATGTCGACGCGGTGACCCGGCAGTTATCCCCGCACCTGCCAGATCAGCTCTGCGTGGTGCCCAGCCGGTTCACCCGCGCTCAACTCGACGAGGTCCGCGACGTCCTGCTGTCCCATTGGCGGGAGTGGCGCCTGGAAACCTGCGGCACCGGCAGCGCAGACGCGCAAGCTCAACCGTTCGCCACGGCCGAACCATTCCGCGTCACCGCCGAGATGGCCGAATGGGCCGATACGCTCCCCGCGGGACTGCTCCGCCTCAACCCAGCGATCAGCCCGGCCTGACAACCCGGTCCGGCACCCGGCGCGATATGTGCCCTAGGCGTGTCGAGCAGCCGCATCTCATCACCGGCATGACAGGCGCGGAATGCGGCATGCGGGGACGCTCGCTTGTCGGAGGTACATGCCTTGATACGCGAATGCGTAAAGGCGTTGTCGGCGGCCGCGTGGGGCTTCCACGGGCTGCTCACTGACTGCGAGTTGGCGGAGCCACGGGGCGGTCGGATGAAGCGCGATAGGCGCGTGGACCGGGTGGGTGGGAGCGGTGGCGAGCACGCGACGTAGGAGTGGGCGTAGCGCCGCGTGGGGCGACCAGGTTTGGCGCGCTCGGAGGGATTCGAACCGTCAACCTTCTGATCCGTAGGAGCCTGCAACTCTAGAGGTGCGCCGCGCCGCCGTGCATACGATTCACCTCAGTGGTGCCAACTCGTGCATCTTGCTCGGGCTCGTTGGGGTCGGACTGGGGTCATCTTCGACCCTGCAATCACGAGTGACCAGGCGCAGTTCCTGTGCAACCTGGTCGGGATCAGTTCCAGAGGCAGAAGGGATGTCCCGCAGGATCCAGCATCACCCTTAACCTGCGCGGGACTCGGTCTGCCGGCTGCTGACGAGCCTCACGAGCACCGAATGACACCGCACGCGCGACCGCGGCTTGGACGTCGTTCACTCGGATCTCGAAGTGCATCATCTTCGTCTGCGCGGGAACCTCCTCTGGCCACACAGGAGTCACATACCAATCATTGGCCTGGATGTTGAGCCACATTCCACTTTGGGGGTCTCGCAAGGCAGCCCAACGCGGCTCGCGCTCGGCGACCTCCGTCCCGAGCAGGTCGCGATAGAAGGCAACCTCAGCGTCGTACTCGTCGGGCGCGCAATCGATGCATACCGCGTTCCATCGGACCCCCGCCGCTTCTTCGTCGGACCCTTGCATCTCGTCGACTCCTTTGGGTTTCCCGTCGTTAACGAATTAGCTCGACTCTAAGCCAATCTGCTTGACATGCTCTTCGTCCCCATTCCGGCCCCGCGAACCAATATCACCTTGGGCTGCAACGCCGATGCTGTCGCAGACTCGATCGCCTGGCGCAGACTGTCCACCGTGTGGCGTAGCTGCCTCACGCGAAGCTGTCCCAGCTCCGGCCCCTGATCCGTAGGAGCGTGCGTTTGTCGGTGCTCCGGGTTAGGGCTCAGCCCGGAGGCTCGGCCCCTCGACGGCGCCCCAGGCTCGCGGCGCGCGGTCTTCAACCGACTCACTGAAGCACCAGCTCCGGCCGGTGTAGTCACGGGCAACGTATTGGCGCTCGCCATAGACGTGGGTCGTCGGATCCTGCGTGATCTCTGCACCATGAGCCCGGCTGACTGCCGCATGTGCATCTACGTCATCGACTCGCACCATGACCTCGTCCGCACCGGTAGGAGGCGCGTCGGACTGCACGATCGCAAGCGCAGCCGTCGGTCCAACAGCGAGCTGAGCTCGATGATCAGAAATCTGCCAGCGTAAGCGAAAGCCGAACGCGGCGGTCAACCACTCGACTGCCTCAGATACATCCGGGTAAGCCAGCACCGGCACCAATACGTCCACAGGCATTGTCTGATTGAAACGCATCGCACACCTCCGAGGCTTCAGCCTGCAACAGCCACTCACCGAGAGCAACCCGACCCGGCCCGCGTGGTGCAGTAGCCGCTGACTAGCTAGACGGCCCACATTTGCCCCGTCCCCCTGATAGCTGCCAACCCAGGCCAGCGCGGCACATGTCAAGAGTCGGCTTGCCGATCCGTAGTGTCGCGAAGCGCTCTTGACGTGTGTCGTGGTGGCCGGACAATCGAGCGGCCAGGGGGACGGGGCTAACCGGCGGTCGGACGCCAGGGCTCGGACGGTGCCGGGTGGGTCTGCGATCAAAAGTGCCAGCCGTTCTCCGCGCGGGGTGGGCGAGGTTCGGCCGGCAGGCCGCATGGGCTCGCCCACCCCGCGCGGGAGGCGCGCCGAAGGCGCGCCCTTGATCCATAAGAGGTCAATCCGGCAACAGAGCCGCGATTCGGGGATGAGTCAGTCAGGGCACGAAAGACGGCGTGTCGACCAGCCGGCATGTTCGAGGGGAGGATTGGTCGCATGACACTGCTGCGCCCAAGGACAGCGCGCGCGATCGCCACATATCCGGACGCGCCGGTGCGCTATCACCGACCATTTCTGCGCACGGTCGCCGGAGCCTTCCTCGTGGGCGAGTCGGTACTCAGCATCCTGCTTACGTACTTTCCCGAGGGCAAGGGCGATGACCTAACTGGCGGCGATTGGTCGTTTCAGATCCTCTTCCTCGTCCTGCTGGGCGGGCTGTACCTCTATGCCGCGTCCTCGCTTGTCGTGACGCGGACACATGTCGTCGTCCGCAACCCGTTCCGGACAGCGGCGATCCCCTTGGGGCAGGTCGAGGCAGCAGTCAGCGGAAGTAACCTCCGGATCAAGACTGCGAGCCGGAGCTTCATCGCCGCCGGGGTCGAGGCTGCTAACGCCCAGGCCTTCAGCGACAACTTCGGTACGCAGGGCGATCTCGCGAAGCTCATCAACCGTGTCGCCGCGGAGGTTCGGGCACGAGGCGTTGTTGACGACACGGAACCTGCGCGCTACCGCTTCGCATTGCCCGATCCGCTGTTCCTGGCGTTCGCAGCAATCCACGTCGTCGGCGCGGTGGTGTTGATACTCAATGATGGGCCATTGAGGCTCCAGCAGTAGCAGGTTCGATCGTCAGATGCTCGCCTCGTTGAGCACCGGCCAGAGTGCGCGTTCGAAGGCCTCGAAACGGCCCTGACGGGCCGGCAGCGTCTGGGGCCGTTCGGTCAGTGCTTGACCTGTCTTCCGGCCACGCCAGTCGGTTGCTGGGCGTTGGAAGAGGGCGCCGGAGGGGTAGTCGGCCAGGTCGAGGGTGCGGACGTGTTTGAAGCCGCGGTTCTCGTAGTAGCGGTGGAGGCCGATGTTGTCGGTCCACACATCGATGCGGACCCAGCGGTTGCCGAGCTGGCCGGCGCGGTCGCATGCCCAATCGATCGCGTCATCACAAGACCGGCGTACTTGCGGCGCACGATCAGCCGGTGCAAATACATCGCGGGTTCGGCCTGCTCGTCGGGCGTCCAGAGCTGGGGGTCCGAGAAGGAATCGAGCGCGACCGTGGCGGCGGTGCTGCCGTCGTCGGTGCGAATCATCCAGGTCTCGCCGGCGCGGATGCTGGTGAGGATGCGCTCGGACTGGGCCTCGGGGTTCGGCCATGCGACTGCCCACTGGTTGATGCCGCGCTTGGCGAGCCACTGGCTGGCCTCGGTCCGCATGGCGAGGATGACCGGTAGGTCTTCGATGGTGGCCTGTTCGACGATCATGACGCCGCGCCGCCGTTCTCGCCGGTGTACGCGTGGAGGTCGCCGATTTCGTACACGACGCGGTTGCGGTCGCCGGCGAAGATCGTGAGCGTCAGGCGTAGGGGTCGCTTGTCGCTGTACGTCGTCCGCACGTAGACCAGGACCGGGGTCCCCGCGTTGAGGCCGAGCTTGCGGGCCTCGTCTGGTCGGGGCATCCGTGTGGTCAGCTCGTCGACGTACCCGCCGCGGAACGTGAACCGTCACTTCGATGCCCTGTGCGCCAAGTCCGGCGTACGGCGAATCCGGTTCCACGACCTGCGGCACTCGTGTGCGTCATTGCTGTGGAGTCAGGGTGTCCCGCTTGAGCAGATTCAGGACATTCTCGGGCACGCTGACCCCCGCACCACGAAGGTCATCTACGTCGATGTGGCCGAGGAGTTGCAGCGGGACGCCGTGGACCGGCTCGGGTTCCTGTTCGAGGAGCCGGAGGAATGACGTTGGGGTCAATCGCGGGGGTCAAGAGGGCGGCGAGCACCACAGCCGCGCTATGTGCCGTTCACTCCAACAACACAAAAGCCCAGGTCAGAGAATGTCTGCCTGGGCCTTCACGAAGCGCGCTCGGAGGGATTCGAACCCCCAACCTTCTGATCCGTAGTCAGATGCTCTATCCGTTGAGCTACGAGCGCTGGACAACGACGAGTAACGATACATGGCGGGGGCCGGTGTAGGCCAATCGGGCTCGACGGGTGGGTTTCGGGCGGTGCGGCGGGCGGGGTGGGGAGGGGCGGCGGCCCTACGATCCGGGGCATGGGCATTGAGGACTAGCTGGGTGGGCGGGATCTGGGGGACGTGAAGAAGGCGGTCGGGTTCGTGATGGAGAACTCGGACGATTTCGAGAAGGTGCTGCAGCTGGTGCGGGGGTTGCCGGACGACGCGGTGGGGCTCATCGGGAAGTTGCCGGAGTTGCTGAAGACGGTCGGGTCGGGGCTGGCCGAGGCGGGGGAGCAGGCGGCGAAGGCGGCCGGGACGCTGGTCGGGGACGACGGGAGGGTGGGGCGCGGCAGGCGCTGACCGGGAGCGCGAACACGATGAACTCGGCCAAGGACAAGCTGAAGGACGCGGCCGGGATGCTGTCGGGGCTGGCGGGTGAGCTGGACAAGATCCCGGGGATCGGGGACGCGGCGGCGAAGAAGCTGAACGACGGGAGCGGGCAGGTCGGCGGGGTCGCGACCGAGATCGAGAGCCTGGCCGGGAATCTGCAGGATCTGTCGGGGATCCTGGCCACAGTCGGCGACGCGCTCAAGGGCCTCGGGACGAAGCTGTCCGAGTCCGGCGGATCGGTCCAGACTCTCCTCGACTGACAAACTGACCAAACTGACAAAGAGGGAACCGGTTGCTCCCTGCACTCGTCCAACGACGCGTCGTTGACGGGCAAGGGAGGACCTCTGCGTGACTAAGGTCGCGGGCATGGCGAGTCGACTGGTGCGGGGTACGGCGATCGCGTGTGGGGTCGCCGTGGTCGCAGGGGCGGGGATCGGGTTCGCGCTCGGTGACCCGGTGCAGCCGGAGGACATCGTGCCGGCCCGCAAGCTGCCGGCCGACGTGTGCGAGCGGATCGGCGACGTGTCCAGCCTGTTGCCCCAGGCATCCAAGGGCGAGGTCTCGCTGACCCAGGCGGGGACCTCGGTGATCACCTGCGCCGCGCAGGCCGATCCCCGCTCGCAGCGCACCTACTCCGCCGCGGTGGTGAAGCTGACCATCACGCCGTACGGCGGCCGGGACTTCGGCGCAGGCCGCGCACCGCTGAACCCGGCGCAGAACGCGAAGTGGACGTGGGAGCGGAGCCCGCTCGACGCCGTCGCCGACCGGCCGTACCCGACCAAGCTGAGCGCGACCGCGCGGGGCATCGCCGGCCAGTCGTGGTCGGTTCATGCAATCGTGCAGCGCGGCGATGTGGTCGTCAACGTGGACTACACGGCCTACCCGGTCGAGCAGAAGAGCGCAGAGCAGGCGGCGCTGGTGCTGGCGGACCGCGCGATCTGGGAGACGAAGTGAACAGCACGCCGCAGATCCCCGGCTACGAGTTCGACCAGCAGCTGCTGGCGCATCCGCTGGCGGAGTTGTGGCGCGGCCGCAGCTTCACCGGCATGGAGGTCGTCGCGCTGTTGCTGAGCGAGACCGGCGCACGGGACGAGGTCGTGCGTGACCGCCTCGTGCAGGCCGGCCGCGGCGCCGCACTCGAGCCCGGGCAGCTGCAAACGCCGCTGTGGGCCGCGAACTTCAGCACCGACCGCCCATACGCGATCACCCAGCTGATCCCCGGCCAGTCCGGCGCCGAGCGGCTGATCGACCCACTCGACGGCGTCCTTGGCAACGACGAGGAGTCCCTGCAGGCGGTCCGCTCCCAGCTCAGCGGGTACGGCGCCATCCCCCCGGCGGCCGCAACCCCGCAAGACCAACCGCCGTCCCCCGCAGCCCAGCCACCAGGTGAGCAGACCCTGCAGAGCGCGATGGAGGCGGCGCTGCAGCCCGCGAAACCACGGCAGTCCAAGGTCGAGCTCGCCCGCGAGTACCGGCACAAGATCGGCACCTGGGTCTACGTCGTTGCCGTGATCATCGTCTTGTTGGTCTTCACCGTCACGTACTCGATCGGCTCCACGATCGGCAGCGCGGTCAAGGACGAGCCGGTCGAGGCTGTGCCTGCCGCGGTCACCCCGAGCCCTCTCCCGCCGTCGGTCATGCTCCCCGGTGTCCCGCGGATCACGACCGCGAAGTACAAGCCTCCGACCGGTGCCCCCGGCGTCCTCGGTGCGACGTACCCGGCCGGCGCGGATGTGCAGCCGGTCCTGACCGGCGGGCTCCCGTTCGCGTTCGGGTGGCCGCGGCCGCCCGAGGTCAGCTCGCTCGGTGAGTCCGGCGAGGCGATCTACCGCCGCGTGCAGACCGCTGCGATGAGGGACCGGCCGCGCGGGACGCTCGACGCCCGGATCGCGCTGCACCCGTGCAAGGACCTGGCCGCCTGCATGGCCGACCGGCCCGCGTTCGACAAGGCCTGGACGGCCGCATTCACGGCGCCCGCGCCGGAGACTGCCAAGGAACCGAGGACCTGGTTCACCGAGCAGGGTGACTCTCAGAAGACGAAGGTGTACGCGCTGACGATGACGCACGCTTTCATCAGTGGCGGCCAGTGGTGGCTGGTCGGGGTGATGGCCACCGGCGTCGCCGGAGAGGAAGCGGACGTCCAGCGCATCGTGAACGACATCTGGCGGCAGACCAGCTGATCCGCCGAAGAATCTTCAGCAACGGCCCGCGCATCCAGCGCGGGCCGTTCTCATTTTCACAAGGTTCACCGGAAAGCGATTGTCGCGAAAACTTTGTGAGCGGGCTCACATGCTCCTGGTTCTCACCACGCGTTCGAGTCGCGTACCGTTAGTACCACTTGCACACTGGTATATGTCCACTGGACGCACTGGTATGCGACAGATCACACCGCCAGCCAGCTGGATCGCACCGCCGGAGACCCCGGCGGCCGGAGCCGTACCTTCCCTTCAGCGTCGAGGGGCAGGCCGGCCGCCGGGCCCGACAGCCGAGAGGGAATGAGCCGCCGATGACGACCACCGCCAGCCCGACCCATACCGAAGCCGACGCCACCGCCGACCCGGAGCCCCTCAAAGCCGAGGCCTACGACCTGACTGACGCCCCGACGAAGCACGCCGGCCTGCTGGCCTGGGTCGCGGAGGTCGCCGCACTGACGCAGCCGGACCGGATCCACTGGATGGACGGCTCGGACGCGGAGTACGCGCAGCTCACCGACGAGCTGATCGCGGCCGGCACCATGGTCCGGCTGAACGACGAGAAGAAGCCGAACTCGTTCTGGGTCCGCACCGACCCGTCGGACGTCGCGCGGGTCGAGCAGCGCACGTTCATCTGCTCGGTCAACGAGGAAGACGCCGGTCCGACCAACAACTGGATGGACCCGGGCGAGATGAAGGCCCTGATGACCGGGCTGTACCGCGGCTCGATGCGCGGCCGGACGATGTACGTCGTCCCGTTCTGCATGGGCCCGCTGACCGCGGAGAAGCCGATGTTCGGGGTCGAGATCACCGACTCCGCGTACGTGGTCGCGTCGATGCGGATCATGGCCCGCACCGGCGCCGACGTACTCGAGAAGATGGGCACTGACGCGAACTACGTGCCCTGTCTGCACTCCGTCGGCGCACCGCTCCAAGAGGGCGAGAAGGACGTGCCGTGGCCCTGCAACGACGAGAAGTACATCGTGCAGTTCCCCGAGGAGCGGGCGATCTGGTCCTACGGCTCCGGGTACGGCGGCAACTCGCTGCTCGGCAAGAAGTGCTACTCGCTGCGAATCGCGTCGGCGATGGCTCGGGACGAGGGCTGGCTCGCCGAGCACATGCTGATCCTGAAGCTGATCTCGCCGGAGAAGAAGGTCCACTACATCGCGGCCGCGTTCCCGAGCGCCTGCGGCAAGACCAACCTGGCGATGCTCGACCCGACCCTGGAGGGCTGGGAGGTCGAGACGCTCGGCGACGACATCGCCTGGATGCGGTTCGGCGCGGACGGCCGGCTGTACGCGGTGAACCCCGAGTTCGGCCTGTTCGGCGTGGCCCCGGGTACCGGCTGGAAGACCAACCCGAACGCGATGCGCACGATCGAGAAGGGCAACTCGGTCTTCACGAACGTCGCGCTCACCGACGACGGTGACGTCTGGTGGGAGGGTTACTCGCCGACCCCGCCGAACCACCTGACCGACTGGAAGGGCCGGGAGTGGACGCCGGACTCGGGCGAGCTGTCGAGCCACCCGAACAGCCGGTTCTGCACCCCGATCAAGCAGTGCCCGATCATCGCCGACGAGTACGAGGACCCGAACGGCGTGCCGATCTCGGCGATCATCTTCGGCGGCCGCCGGGCCACCACGGTGCCGCTGGTGACCGAGTCGCGGGACTGGGACCACGGTGTGTTCATGGGCGCGACGCTGTCGTCCGAGACCACCGCGGCCGCGGTCGGCGAGGTGGGCGTCGTACGGCGGGACCCGATGGCGATGCTGCCGTTCCTCGGCTACAACGCGGGTGACTACTTCGACCACTGGCTGACCGTCGGCAAGGAGCACGACGCCTCCAAGCTGCCGCGGATCTTCTACGTGAACTGGTTCCGCAAGGACGAGGCCGGCAAGTTCGTCTGGCCCGGGTTCAGCGAGAACAGCCGGGTGCTGAAGTGGGTGATCGAGCGGATCGAGGGCCAGGCCGCCGCGGTCGAGACCCCGATCGGCCGGGTGCCGACCGCCGACGCGCTGGACGTGTCCGGCCTGGACATGACCGACGAGGAGCTGGCGATCGCGCTGAAGTTCGACGCCGACGAGTGGCGGACCGAGCTGCCGCTGATCGAGGAGTGGTTCGCCAAGCTCGGTGACAAGGTTCCGGCCACGCTGAAGCTCGAGCTCGACAACCTGCGAGCGCGGCTCGGCTGACCCAGACTCCGACCTGCCGATTCGGAAGCCGGCACGTCGGACGGAAAGCGCGGCGCCCTGGCCCACCGGCCGGGGCGCCGCGCTCTTCTGACTACGGCCGCTCGGCGAGGATGCGCCGTACCTCCTCGTCCTCGACTGGCGAGAAGTCGCGGTAGGCCTGGCCGACCGCGGTGTAGTACAGCGGCGTCCACACGCACACCACCTCGTCCGCGACTTGGGCCAGTCGCCGGCAGCCGTCCGCACCACCGACCGGTACGGCGACGATCACGCGAGCCGGCTGCTGCCGCCGTACCGCTGCCACTGCCGCTCGCATGGTCGAGCCGGTGGCCAGGCCGTCGTCGACCAGGATCACCACTTTCCCGCGGACGTCGATTGCCGGCCGATCGCCCCGGTACGCCACCTCGCGGCGCCGCAGCTCGCGCGTCTCCTCCTCGAGGACGTCGGCCAGCGCATGCTCACCGGCTTCGGCCAGGACCGGCTCGTTGCGGACCGTCTGGGTCTCGCCGCCGACGCCCGCGATCGCGCCCATCGCGAGCTCCGGTTGTTGCGGCAGGCCGAGCTTGCGGACGATCAGCACGTCCAGCTCCGCCCCCAGGGCGTCCGCGACCGGCGCCGCCACGGGTAAACCACCGCGCGCCAGCCCCAGGACGAGGACTGATCCGGCGACCTCGCCGAGCTCGTCGGCCAGAGCCCGGCCCGCAGCCGCCCGGTTCGGGTACGGCCTCATACCCAGCATGATCCCTCGCCAGGGCTCGTCAGGCGTACTTTTGGTGGCATGCAGATACCTGAGCACGCGCGGACGGTCCTCGAGTCGGACGCCCTCGGGCATCTGGTGACGATCAATCCGGACGGAAGCCCGCAGGTCTCGGTGATCTGGGTGGGCCTCGACGGCGACGAGATCATCGCGGCGCATGTGCCGAACAACCGGAAGGTGAAGAACATCCGGCGCGACGGCCGGGTGGTCCTGTCGATCGAGACCGATCGAATGAACGAGATGGGCCTGACCGAGTACCTGGTGATCACCGGCACCGCCCGGATCACCGAGGGCGGGGCGGTCGACGTGCTGCGGAAGCTGGCCAGGACCTACATCGGACCGGACGCCGACTTCCTGCCCGGCGACAACCTGCCGCCTGGCTACGTCACCCACATCACCGTCGACCGAATCAGCGGCGTTGGGCCGTGGATGAGCTGACCGCGGCCCGCGTGCCGGGCTGTGCCGCGGATAGGTTGGCGGCATGAAGATCGGTGTGATGCTTCCTGTCGGCGGTGAGGACGGACCCGGCGGAACGGCGCCGGGGTGGAAGGACATCCGGGCGGTGGCCGAGGCCGCGGACCGCACCGGGATGGACTCCGTCTGGCTGGCCGACCATTTCTTCTACAAGGCGCCGGACGGGCAGCTGTTCGGGATGCACGAGGCGTGGACGCTGCTGAGCGCGGTCGCGGCCGCCACCACCCGGGTCGAGCTCGGGAACCTGGTGTTGTGCGCGTCGTTCCGGGATCCGGGGCTGACCGCGAAGATGGCGGCGACGCTCGACGAGGTGTCGGGCGGGCGGCTGGTGCTCGGGGTCGGGGCCGGCTGGCACGACCCGGAGTACGAGGCGTTCGGGCTGCCGACGGACCATCGGGTCGGGCGGTTCGAGGAGTGGCTGGAGATCGTGGCGCGGCTGGTCCGCGGCGAGACGGTCAGCTTCGACGGCACCTACCACCACGTCCGCGACGCCGTCCTCGAGCCGCCGCCCGCGCGGCCGATCCCCATCCTGGTCGCCGGACACCGCCCGCGCATGATGCGCCTGACCGCCGAATGGGCCGACGCCTGGAACACAGCCTGGTACGGCGCCCCGACCGAGAAGGTCGAAGAACGCCTGGGCACGCTCCACGACGTAGTCCAGAAGACCGGCCGCACGGTCGCATCGACGGTCGGAATCATCGTCCGCGACCCCGACCAGCCGCCTGTCCCCGACCCCGAGACCCGCGCCTTCGACGGCACGGTCCAGGAGTTGGCCGACGCCCTCACGGCGTACCAAGACCTGGGCGTCGACCACCTGATCGTCTCGCTGGAGCCGATGAGTCCACGCTCGGTCGAACGGTTGGCCGAAGCCAGGCAGTTGATGAGCAAATAACACCGGCCCGGCAACCACCCGGGGGTCCGGGGGGCGAAGCCCCTCCGGGGCGGGGTCTGGGGGCCCCGCCCCCAGAAAACACACCGGAGCTCCCGGTCCGCGCAGTTCGCGGACAGGGAGCTCCCAGAGCGGAGGCGGCGGGATTTGAACCCGCGAGAGGGGGTTACCCTCAACCCGCTTAGCAGGCGGGCGCCATCGACCGGACTAGGCGACGCCTCCTCCGACGGTTCCCGCAGGGGAACTCGACGACGGCCAAGACTATCCGCTCGACCCGGTTCGCAGCAAAGCGGGTCCGGCGACACTCAGCGTGCCGGAGGTGGCACGTTGGGAGACTAACCCGGTGCACCTGTAATCTGGCCCGCATCGACGGGGGTCGTCAGCACACGTCAACCGAGTGGGTGCCGTGGGCGTCTGAAGTACCGTGGGCCGCTGCACGCGGCCGACGGAGGGCTGCCACGTCGTCGATCAGGGAACGGAGCCATGTCGCGGAGTACTCGCGCTGCCGGACGGAGGTCCGCGCCTCGAGCCAACCGGTCCCGGCACCGCACGCCGCGGGCCCGTACGGCGTCGAAGGCGATCGGACTCACCCTGCTCAGCGCGCTGGTCCCCGGCTCCGGGCTGCTGATGGGCGGCCGCAAGAAGCTCGGCGCATTCGTGCTCACGATCAGCATCGGCCTGCTGCTCCTCGCGGCGTACGTCGGCCTGACCCGGCGTGACTCTGTCCTCGCCTTCGCGGTCTCGCCGCGCCAGCTGCTGATCGCGACCGCGGCCGTGGTCGGCCTCGGCATCTGCTGGATCTGGATCGTGGTCGCCTCGCACAAGCTGCTCCGCCCGGTGAGCATGACCTACACCGGCCGGCTGGCGGGGTCGATGTTCGTCGGGTTGCTCTGCTTCGCGATCGCCGTACCGACGACCGTGGCGGCGCAGACCGTGATGGCGCAGCGGGACCTGGTCGGCAGCGTGTTCCAGTCCGAGGGCGACTCGAAGAGCGCGACCCGGCCGAAGGTGAACAAGAAGGACCCGTGGGCGAACACCCCGCGGCTGAACCTGCTGCTGCTCGGCGCCGACGACGGCGTCGGCCGGGAAGGCACCCGGACCGACACGGTGATCGTGGCCAGCATCGACACCAAGACCGGCGACACCTCGCTGATCTCGCTGAGCCGGAACTGGATGCGGATGCCGTTCCCGGCGGACTCGCCGCTGCACAAGGTGTACCCGGACGGCTTCTGGGACCCGAACAAGGGCAACGTCGAGCAGCCCGAGTACTACCTGGACGCAATGTACGAGAACATCCCGAAGCAGCACCCCGGGATCCTCGGGCAGACCGACAACGAGGGCGCCGACGCGGTGAAGCTCGCCGCCGGCGCCGCGCTCGGCCTGGACATCGACTACTACATGCAGGTCAACCTGGCCGGCTTCCGGCAGATCATCGACGCGGTCGGCGGGATCACCGTCAACGTCAACTACCGGGTGCCGATCGGCGGCGACTACGGCGCCGGCCCGGGCTCGAACAGCGAGCGGAAGCCGACCGGGTACATCGAGCCGGGCCCGGACCAGAAGCTCGACGGCTACCACGCGCTGTGGTTCGCGCGCGGCCGCTACGGCCTCAGCGACCCGTCCCGGCAGGAGCGGCAGCGCTGCACCATCCACGCGCTGGTCAACAGCGTCCAGCCGGCCACTCTGGTGACGAAGTACCAGCAGATCGCGTCGGCCGGCAAGCAGCTGCTGCGCACCGACATCCCGCAGGAGATCCTGCCGGCGTTCATCGAGCTCGGGCTGAAGGTCAAGGGCGCCAACGTCACCAACGTCGACCTGGACAAGAGCAAGAACTTCCCGACCGGCAAGAACCCGGACTACGAGGCCATGCAGGAGCTCGTGCAGAAGGCGATCAACCCGAAGAGCAAGCCGGTCGCCTCCACCCCGTCGACCACCGCGACGAAGAAGCCGTCCAGCGGTACGACGACCACCAAGAAGCCCAATACTCCGAAGCCGTCCGTCACCCCGGGCGCGACCGAGAACCTGAACGACGCCTGCGCGTACAACCCGACCGAGGCCGGCGGCAACTGACAGCAACCGGCCATCCACGACTGACCCGGTAGCCGGCCGGGAAGTATTGACCGCACGGAACGAGTCACTGGGGGTGACTGTGCGGCGGTGGACGGCAACGGCGATCGGGATCACACTCTTGGCGGCTGCAGCGTGCAGCGCTGAGCCGGAGGCCGGGCAAGCCCCGGCGCCTCAGAGCAGTACGACGAGCACACCGCCACCGAAACCGACTCCGGCCCCACCACCCACGCCGGTGCGGTTGTCCGTCCCGATGTATCAGCGGGCGCTGACCAACGTCGAGAAGGTGCTGCGGCCGTACGTGGTCCGGGTGATGAACGCCAGGACGCTGCCCGCCTTCGACGCGACCCGGGCTCAGCTTGCGGCGGCCGTCGTACTCGAGCGGCAGGCGCTCGAAAAGGTGAACCCGCCCAAGGCGCTCGACGCGGCCCACGAGACGGTGCTCGCGTCGTTCGACGGCTATCCGGACGACGTCACCGACAACCTCAGCGCCGCCGGGTTGACCAAGACCGGCTGTGGTCTGCCCAAGGCGCCGGCCGTCCGGCTCTACGAGGCCAAGTCGGGGATCCGTACGTCGGTCGCCGAGCTGACGCAAGGGGTGTCGCGGGCGGTCGGGAAGGGGCTCCGGTTCGGCGCGCTCGTCGTACCGCCGGCTCCGAAGGCGCCGCCGTCGGTCAACGGGCGGGGCACGAACGGCAAGGTCATCCAGCGGTCGGGCTCCCGCGGTCCGGGGCGGCTGGCGATCGACAACGGCAGCTCGTCGGACGTGGTGATCGTGGTGACGAACCGCAACCCGCGCAAGCCGCAGGTGTCGATCTACGTGCGCGCCAACCACAAGGCGACGCTGAACGGGATCCGCGGCAGCTACTACGTCTACTTCAAGTCCGGCACCGGCTGGGACGCCGCGAACCGGCGGTTCACCGAGGACTGCCAGTACGAGAAGTACGACGACCGCTTCGACGGATCGTTCGACTGGTCGATCAGCCTGGCGCGGACCCCCTTCGGCAACGCCTCGACCTCGGAGACCGACGCGTTCTAGGCACCCCACCTCCTCCGCCTTCGTCTTTTCGCAGGTGAGAGACTTCTGCGATGCGTACGACGTACCGGATGCGGGCGGGGCGATTCGTCGGGATCCCGGCCGCTGGGCTGATCCTGCTCGGGGTCGCCGCGATCCTGTGGGCGATCGGGCTGCCGGGTGCGGTGGTCGCCGTCTTCCTCGTGCTGGGTGGGCTGGTCGTGCTCGCCGGGCTGTACGTGCTTGTCCGGCCCCCCGTCGTCCTGAAGCTGCGGGACGACGACATCGAGGTGCGCGGGGTCCGCACGGCCTGGACGGACGTCACCGCGGTCGGGCGCGTGGAGACGACGCACGGTGAGGCGATCGTGATGCGGACCCAGGAGAAGGAGCACTCGGTCCTGGTGCCGATCAGCTGGCTCGCGCCCGGGCAGATCGAGTCGCTGGAGACCGCGCTGCGAGACCGGCTGAACGAGGCGCACGGCTACACGATCTGGGACGGCACCGCGCCGGACGACGCAGATCCCGCAGAATGAGTCACCCCGATCGTTTGGAGCTCGCGTGCTTTCGTTCGAGATGTCGTCCGAGGAACTGACCGGCTACCAGGGCACCAACCCGCGGCCGGCCGACTTCGACCAGTACTGGGACAAGGGGCTGCTCGAGCTCGACGCGGTCGCCCCGGAGACCGAGTTCGTGGACGCGACGGACTTCCCGCTGACCACTGCGACCGCGCAACACCTGTACTTCACCGGCACCGGCGGCTACCGCGTGCACGCGAAGGTCGTCCGGCCCGCGGAGCCGACGGGCCCCGCGGTGCTGCTGTTCCACGGGTACGGCGGTGAGCAGCCGAAGTGGGTCGAGTTGCTGCCATACGCCGCCCGCGGGTTCACCGTGGCCGCGCTGGACGTCCGTGAGCAGGTCGGGTTCCTGACCGAGTCGCAGGCGGCGAACAGCTTCTCCCTGCACAACCACCTGGTGCACGGGCTCGACGACGGGCCGGAGGGATTGCTCTACCGGCACGTTTTCCTGGACACCCGGCGGCTCGCGCAGATCATCGGCGGGCTGCCCGACGTGGACGAGACGCGGATCGCGACCACCGGTTGGAGCCAGGGTGGTGGGCTGTCGCTGGTGGCGGCCGCGTTGACGCCGTCGATCAAGTACACCGCCAGCGTCTACCCGTTCCTCGTCGACTACCAGCGAGCCTGGGACCTCAACCTGGAGCGGGCGCCGTACGACGAGATCGTCACCTGGTTCAGGAAGCGGGACCCGCGGCACCTGCGGCAGGACGAGGTGTTCACGACCCTCGGGTACATCGACGTGCAGCACCTGGCGGCGCGGATCCGGGGTGAGGTGACACTGTTCGTCGGCCTCGAGGACCAGGTCTGCCCGCCGTCGACGCAGTACGCCGCCTACAACAAGGTCACCGCGCCGAAGTCGG
The DNA here is from genome assembly GCF_044458365.1 of Kribbella sp. NPDC050470. NCBI lineage: Bacteria > Bacillati > Actinomycetota > Actinomycetes > Propionibacteriales > Kribbellaceae > Kribbella > Kribbella sp. NPDC050470. The sequence goes on from NZ_JBITHV010000004.1 coordinate 21,481, forward strand.
TGCGGGTGTACCCGGACTTCGGTCACGACGACCTACCGGGCGCGCACGACGACATCTACCAGCTGATCGGCGCGAAGCTCTGACCACGCTCACGGTCCTCGGCAACGCCGCGCCGTACCCGCAGCCGGATCGCCCGTGCTCGGGGTATCTGCTCCGGGCCGGCGGTGCCTCGGTGTGGGTCGACGCCGGTCCCGGATCGCTGGCGGAACTGCTTCGGCATGCCGAGTTGTCGGAGTTGGATGCGGTGTGGCTGTCGCACCTGCACCTCGACCACATCGGTGACTTGCTGAACGCCTACTACGCCTTGGCGTACGGTGAGATGCCTGCCCGGGCTCCGCTTCCGGTCTACGCGCCGGCCGGACTGGCGGATCGGCTGGCTGGGTTCTTCGCGCAACCGGATGCCGGCTTTCTGGCCGACGTACTGGAGTTGCACGCCTTGTCCGACGGGCATGAAGTGCAGCTGAAGGAGCTGACCTTGCTCAGCCGGTCTGTGGACCACGGTGGTCCTGAGGCATATGGGTTGCGTGCGACGGCGGACGGTCGGGTGCTGGCGTACTCCGGCGACTGCACGCCTTGCCCGGCGTTGGACGAGCTGGCGGCCGACGCCGATTTGTTGCTGTGCGAGGCCAACGATCCGGTCCCGAACGCCTTCCACCACACGCCTGCGCAGGCAGGCTCGTTGGCTGGGCGATGCGGGGTTGGGCAGTTGGTGGTGACGCATGTCGGGCCGTTGCTGACCCCTGAAGCGGCCAGTGCGCAAGCCGGTGCGGTCCATGCGGAGATCGGTGCCACCTACACCTTCTAAGGTGCGGTCATGCAGTTCTTCGTGTGGGGACGGGATCGGCCGGGCGGGTTCGAGATCAAGGTTGCTTTGAACGAGGAGCACTGGTCGTTCATGGACGGGTACGCCGACGAGCTGATCGCCCGTGGTCCCACGCTGACCGGTCACGACGACGACGCCGAGACGACCGGGAGCCTGCACATCGTCGACCTGCCCGACGAGGACGCCGTACGGACGTTTGCCTTCGACGAGCCGTACTACCGCGCCGGCGCCTTCGAGCGCGTCGACTTGTACCGCTTCCACAACCACACCGGCGCCACCATGTGGGACTTCGCCAACGCAGTCCCTGAATACCACCGCTACCTCGTCATCACCACCGAGCCGACCCCGATCACCCCGACCGACCACGTCATCCTGTACGGCGACCTGTTCACTCTCGACGAGAGGCCGGTCGGCCAGGCTGCGCTCGTAGAAGCCCCAACCCCCGAGGCCGCCGCCAGCCTCCTCCCCGGCGCCGAAGCCCACCCCTGGGAATTCGGCGGCCGCCGCTAGCCGACCTTGTAGCGGAGGTGGGTCGCGTCGCGGCCTTCGAGGGAGCGGATCAGCTGGAGCTCGGCCGGGGTGCTGTCGAAGAGGCGGCGGCCTTCGCCGAGGAGGACCGGTACGAGGTGGATCTCCAGCTCGTCGAGCTCGCCCGCGGCGAGGAGGGACTGGGCCGCGCCGGCCCCGTGCACGAGGATCGCGCGGTCGCCCGCACCGGCCCGGGCTTCGGCGACACACGTCGCGACGTCGGTGTGAAACTTCGCGGTGCCGGGCGGCACGTCGTCCTCGTCGATGTGGTGCGTGAGGATGTGGATCGGCACGCCGTCGTGGTGGTCGCCGTTCCACCGCCCGGCCAGCTCGAACGTACGGCGCCCCGCGATCACCGCCCCGGTCGCCAGCGCCTCCGCGTAGATCTCCCCGTTGATCCCCGGCTCGTTCCGATCGTCCAGCCAGTTGAACAACCGCCCCCCACCCCGCCCCAACTCCTGCCCCGGCCGATCATCCGGCCCAGCAATGAACCCATCCAACGACATCGCCATGTACAACCGCGTCGGTCCGCTCATGGAGTCCACCTCATCGCAGGAAGCTTTCAAACCACTTTCACGTCGGGATCCAGGCCGGCCACCAGGGTGGGACGTTGCCGGGGCAGATGCCGGGGGAGTCGGCTGGGGTGCCTTGCCAGGAGTAGAGGGCCAGGTCGGCGATGGCGATCGCGATGGAGGCGGCGACCAGGGAGAACAGGAAGGCCTTGCCTGCGTAGCGGAAGACGATGTTGAACAGGACGAGGTTCACGATCAGCGCCAGGGGCAGGCCGAGGAACAGCAGGGTCAGGCCGTTGGGCACGCTGCCCGCGACGTCGACCTGGCAGGCCTTCCAGGACCGCGAAGTGATCACCACCAGCCCGAACGCCGCCCCGCCGCCGACGACCACCGCCAGGAACGACTCGCCCTTGCTCCCCTTCGCAGCCAATGCCATGAGGATTACCGTAAGTGATCCCGGCGCCGACTAGTAGCGCCACCGCAAGGCGCGGACGCGGTCTTCGAGCGACAGGCTGCCGAGAGACTTGGCGTCATGCCGCCGTACGGCGAGGAACGGGTCGACGATCGCCTCGCCGAGCGCCTCCCGCAGGACCGCTGACCGTTCGAGCGCGCCGAGGGCGTCCTCGAGCGTGAGCGGCAAGCGCCGTACGCCCATCCTCGAAAGCTCGGCGTCCGAGTACGTCGCCGGGTCGCGGTCGAGCCCGTCCGGGAGCTCCGCCTTCCGCTCGAGCCCGGTCAGTGCGCTCGCGAGTACTGCGGCCGCAGACAGATATGCGTTGCCCGACGGGTCGCCGATCTTGATCTCGCAGTTGGCCGAGTCCGGGCGGCTGGTGATGCTGCCGGGCACGTAGCGCAGCGCGGCCTCGCGGTTCTCCGGACCCCAGCACGCGTACGCGCCCGCCCAGTTGCCCGGCACACGGCGGTCGGCGCTGACCACACTCGGCGCGAGGACGCCGGTGAGGCCGTCGAGCTCGTTCAGCACGCCCGCGATCAAGTGCCGCGCATGCTCCGACGGACCACCGTCGTCCCCGAACGGCACGCCGTTCAGCGCCGCCGAGAAGTGGATGTGCGCCCCGTTGCCGACGAACCCGGCCACCGTGATCGGCGCGAACGACACGAGCAGGTCGTGCCGACGCGCCACCCGGTGTACGACGAGACGCGCAAGCTGCGACTGGTCGGCCGCCTGCAACGGCGACGCCGGCGGCAACGCGACCTCGACCTGCCCTTGCGCGTACTCCGGATGCAACTGCTCCGCCGGCACGCCGGCCGCATCGAGTGCTTCGAGGACGTCGACCGCGAAGTCCTCCAGCTTCAGCGTCGCCAGGACGCCGTACGCCGGACCGAGCGTGGCGACCTTCGGATCAGCCGGATCGCCGGTGAACACGGTGAACTCGAGCTCGAACCCCAGCTTCACGTCGAGCCCAGCCGCGATCGCCCGCTCCTCCTGCCGGCGCAGGGCTGCGCGCTGGCAGATGTCCACCGGCTGGTGGTCCTGCAACAGCTGGTCCGCGGGCGCCCAGAACACGGTGTTGTCCGGTCCGAGCGGCGCGGCGGCGGTCAGGTCGGGGATCAGCCGGTTGTCGCCGACCGGCCCGTTGACCAGCGGCGATGTAGTGATCCCGTCGTCGGTGCACATCAGCGCGAACACCGGGGACAGGCCGATGCCGTCGCGGGCCGCGGTACGCAACCGGTAGGCCGGCACCGACTTGGCGCGGGTGAGACCCGCGTTGTCGACGATCGACGTGATGAGCATCCGCAGACCGCTGTCGAGCAGCGCGTTGACGCGGTCCGCGGGCGGCAGGCTGTCGGTGATGGACACGCTGACTTCGTACCACACGACAAGGCGCTGTAAGTTCAGCTGCTCTGCCCCCAGGAGACGAGATGATCGGTCGGCTCCGCCGTCGACGAAGGTGAGAAACGAATGCGTTTGACCCCGCCCACCGTCCTGGTCACTGCTCTCGTCCTTGCGACGGCAGGCTGCGGTGGCGACCAGGACCGCGCCGAGGACAACCCCGGCGCCGTCGTGTCGACACCGGCTCCGGCGCCCAAGCCGAAGCCGGTGCCCGCGATCAGCACGCGGGGAGCGGAGGACGTGCTGAAGCGGTACCTGCCGGCGATCAGCCAGGCGAACGCGAAACTGGACCCGGCACGGGCTGCGAAGGTCGAGACGGGATCGGCGCTGCAGCTGCACAGTGCGCAGTACCGCGTGTATCGCAAGAACGGTTTGCGCTATGCCAAGGTCAAATACACCGGAGCGCTGGGTGCGGCGCCGATGGTCACCGGGTACCCCCGGTGGTTCTTCACGGCCGCGACGGACCGCGGCTCGACGCCGGCGACGCGCGACTTCCTGCTGTTCGTCCAGGAGCGCAGCGGTGCGCCGTGGCGGGTGACGTATGCGCCGTACTCGAGTACCGCGACCGGTCCGCTCGCGTCCGGAGTGGACGTGGCGGACTTCCCGGCGGTCGTGGCCGCGACCGACACCCGCTTGGAGATCGCACCGAGCCAGGTCCCCGCCGTCCTGGCCGGCGCCGTGACCGAGGGCGCCAAGAACCCGTACGCGAAACGGCTCGCGAAGGATGGCATCTTCCAGAAGGCGCGCGCCAAGATTGTCGACAATCGGACTGCCTACACGAGCAACGACTGGGCCGGAACCAGCCGCGCCGTCGCCGCCCGAACCCCGGTCTATGCGCTGCGGACGAAATCCGGTGGTGCGCTCGTCTGGTTCGGGCTCGACCTGGTGCACTCCTATCGCAACCAGGGCGACACCAAGATGGTGTGGGACACCTCGACCGTCGGCGACATGCAGCGTGGATTCGGGGTGCCGTCCGAGGTCAAGACGTCGATCGCTCGACAGGAGCGCTACGAACTGGTCGCCTACATTCCGCCGAAGGGCAAGGGCACGATGCGGCTCCTCGCGAGCCGCTGGTTTCCGCTGTCCGTCCGCGGAAGCTGAGGCGCCGGCGGACGGGAGGCGCCAGCGGATGAGAAGGCGTTAGCGGGCGAGCAGGCGTCAGCGGGCGAGGAGGCCGGTGGCGACGATCTCGGTGGCGGTGCCGAGCAGTGCGCGGAGCTCGGCCGGGTCCCGGCGGAGGCTGTCGGGGCGCCAGCCGAGGCTGATCACGCCGTTCCAGGCCGCCCACAGGATCGTCGCGACCTCCTCCGGGTCCACCGACCGGATCACGCCAGCCGCCATGCCCTGCCGGAGCGCCTCGACCAGGCGGCGGTTCTGCTCGTCGACCGCGCGGACCAGTCGCTCCGACAGTTCGTGCCCGGCCTGGTACTGACCCGGCTGACCCGGGAACGCCAGCATCCGGAAGTAGTCCGGGTGGTCGAGGTAGAAGTCGAGGTACTGCTCAGCGGCGGCGTACAACTGCTCGACCGGCGACCGGTCCGCGGTGTACGCGCGGTCCATGTAGTGCCGGTCGGCCTCGAGCGCGTGCTCGACCACCGCTGCCTGCAGTCCTGCCTTCGAACCGAAGTGGTTGTAGATCGACCCGACCGCGACCCCGGCCCGCTCGGCGATCTCCTCGACCGTCACGTCGTCGACGGACCGCTCGCTGAAGATCTCCTGGCCGGCCCGGACCAGTGCGTCCATCGTCCGTCGCTTCCGGGGATCCACGCCCCCATGCTACGGTCTTGCAATCATTACAAGAACTCCCGGAGGCCGCGATCCGCGGCGCTGCTCAGCTAGGTCGGCCGAGGAGGCGTTCCAGGAGGCGAGGGTCGGTCGGCCAGGCGCCGAGCAGGGTCTCGCGGGGGATCGAGCGGGCGGCGTACCTCAGCAGCAGGACGACAGCGACGACGTCGTCGAGCGGGCCGATGACCGGGAGAAACTCGGGCAGCAGGTCGATCGGCGACAGTACCCAGAGGACGGCGACGAGCAGGGCGATCTTGGCTCGGCGGGGGACGTCGGGGTGCATGCGGAGCGTGCGGGCCGCGGTCACACACGACGGGAGAAACTCGGCGACCTGCCGGAGCAGGCCGTTCGGGAGCCGATGGGCGAACAGGACCATCAGACCGCAGCTGAGCGCCCACAGGCCGGCCACGATCCCGGCGATCACCAGCGCCTCGACCACGGGTCAACCATAATCGGGACCATGGACCGCTGGCCGGACGGCAGGTACCGAGTGGGAATCTCGGGCTGGCGGTACGCGCCCTGGCGGAAGGTGTACTACCCCGAGGGCCTGCCGCAGCGGGCCGAGCTGGAGTACGCCTCCGGCCGGCTGAACTCCATCGAGCTGAACGGCTCGTTCTACTCGCTGCAGCGCCCGTCGTCGTACCAGCGCTGGTACGACGAGACGCCGGACGGGTTCGTGTTCTCGGTCAAGGGTCCGCGCTTCGTCACGCACATGAAGAAGCTGGTCGACGTCGACGCGCCGATGGCCAACTTCTTCGCCTCCGGCGTACTTGCTCTCGGCAACAAACTTGGTCCGGTGCTCTGGCAGCTGCCGCCGAATCTCGGGTACGACGCCGACCGGTGCGGACCGTTCTTCGAGTCGTTGCCGCGCACCACGGCGGCCGCAGCCGAGGTCGCGAAGGGTCATGACGAGCGGATGGAGGGCCGGGCGTTGCTGGAGTGCTCGGTCGACATCCCGCTCCGGCATGCGATCGAGGTGCGGCACTCCAGCTTCGAGACCAAGGAGTTCGTCGAGCTGTGCCGCGCGTACGACATCGCGCTGGTCTGTGCGGACACCGCCGGCAAGTGGCCGATGTTCGGCGACGTCACCTCCGACTTCGCCTACGTCCGCCTACACGGCGCCGAGGAGCTCTACGTCAGCGGGTACGACGACGAGTCGCTCGACCACTGGGCCCGCAAGATCAGATCCTGGAAGCGCGACACCTACGTCTACTTCGACAACGACGTCAAGGTCCGTGCCCCCTTCGACGCGGAAGCCCTCGCCCAACGCCTGAAGATCAGAAAAGCCGGGCGGTGACTGGTTCCTCCAGGTCCAGGAGGAACTGCTTCCGCTTGAGCCCGCCGGCGTACCCGGTCAGTGAGCCGTTCTTGCCGACCACGCGGTGGCATGGGACGACGATGCAGAGCGGGTTCTGGCCGACTGCCTTTCCCACCGCTTGGGCCGTCTCGCCGAGTCGGGCTGCGATCTCGCCGTACGTCGTGGTCGCGCCGTACTCGATCTCGGTGAGGACCGCCCACACGCGCCGCTGGAAGGCGTCGCCGCGCAGGACGATCGGGAGGTCGAAGCCGATCCGCTCACCGGCGAGGTACTCGTCGAGCTGGCGGGCGGCCTCGGCGATGACCGGGTCGGTCGGCTCGACCGGCTCGCCGAGAGTGGCCGGCGTCGGCTTCACCCAGTGGTGCGGGAAGTAGACGCCGGCCAGTGCATTGCCTGCGGCGACCAGGGTGAGGTCACCGATCCGGGTGCTGACGGTCGCGTGCCTGTTCATGCTGATGGAACGCGTCAGCACCCGGACGTGTGAGCCTCAGGAGCCGACGCGCTCCCGGGTCCGGCGCCGGAACTCCCGGCCGACCTGGGTCACCTCGGCATGCTGGACGTCGGTGACCACCATCGCCGGCGAACCGTCCGCCGGCGCCTGGGCCACCCACTCGCCCCGCGGGTCGATCACGCCCGCCTCGAGCCCGCCGTCCGGGTTGGCCGACACGGCGAAGCTGATCCAGCAGGTGTTGTTGACCGCGCACCCGCGCGCCTGAACCGCCACGTGCTCGTGGTGCGAGACGCCGTTCGTCGCGTACGACACCAGTACGCCGTCAGCGCCGAGTTGGTCGTACTCCGTGAACAGTTCCGGGAACAGCACGTCCAGCCCGAGCGCGAGCCCGAACCGGAATCCGTCCACGTCGAAGGTCACCGGCTGCTTGCCGGGGCTGTACATCCAGGTGAGCTTCGTGGTCGACAGCGTGCGTTCGTCGTACCGGGCGACCACTTTGCCCTGGTCGGAGACGACGTACATGCTGTTGTGCGGGCGATCGGGTGCGGGCAGTTGGTGCACCGACGGGATCACCGCCCAGATCCCGAGCTCACCCGCGAGTACGGCGATTCGGTCGAGCTCCTGCTGCAGCACGGTCCAGTCGGCCTTGGTCCAGTCGGACGGGCCGACGTCGTCCGGGCCGAGCTCCGACATCACGTGCTTGCTCGGGAAGCAGATCGCCCCCTCGGTGAAGTGCACCAGGCGGGCGCCGGCCTTCGCGGCCTGCTTCAGGAAGCTGCGGATCTCGGCGCCGGCCTCCCGGAGCAGAGCGGCGCTGGTCGGGTCGTCGCGCATCGTCGACTGGACGACGGCGAGACGCAGGGTGTGGTTTTCCGGCATGTCTGGTTCTCCTGTGGGAGTCGGACGGAAGTACCGGAGGGCAGCCGTGTAGGACTCACCCGTCTTGGCGGCGCGGGCTCGAACCCGCCGTTTGAGGTTCCTGTGCGCTGTCATCTGGCCTTCCACGCACTCGTCCGCGATCCCCCAGCGATCCCGTCCGAGGCGGCTGACCAGGACGTACGGCCCGAGACAGGAAGTCCCTTTGCCTTCTCGATGAGACCGGGCTGGGGCCGGTCGACGAAGGTGAGGCGCGGGCCGCGCCGGATCCACATGCTAACCGAAGGTGCAGACCGACAGGAGGTATCCGGCTCCGGACGAGTTCTGCGGCGACTCGCACGCAGGGGAGACCCTGCCGACGCGGACTACCTCCTGTCCGTTTGCCCCCGGCGGCATAAGTCCAGCCAGAATGGGGTTGGCTTGGAGGAGCAGGTCCAGACGACGTTGGGAGCAGAGGGTGAGCATTCGAGTCGGGTACAAGGCGTCGGCGGAGCAGTTCGGGCCGCGGGAGCTGGTGGAGTACTCGGTCCGGGCCGAGGAGCTCGGGCTCGACAGTGTGACCGTCTCGGACCACTTCCTGCCGTGGCGGCACGAGGGCGGCCACGCGCCGTTCGCGCTGGCCTGGCTGGCGGCGGTCGGCGAGCGGACCAACCGCGTGCTGCTGGGAACGTCGGTGCTGACGCCGACCTTCCGGTACAACCCGGCGGTGATCGCGCAGGCGTTCGCCACGATGGGTGAGTTGTACCCGGGGCGGGTGATGCTCGGAGTCGGCACCGGCGAGGCGCTGAACGAGATCGCGGTGTCGGGGATGGAGTGGCCGGAGTTCAAGGAGCGGTTCGCGCGGCTGCGGGAGGCGGTGCAGCTGATCCGCGACCTGTGGACGAAGGACGGCGTGAGCTCCGAGGGGCCGTACTACAAGACGGTCGACGCGTTCATCTACGACCGCCCGGAGACCCAGCTGAAGGTGTACGTCGCCGCCGGCGGACCGCTCGTGGCCAAGTACGCCGGCCGCGCGGGCGACGGGTTCATCGCGACCTCGGGCAAGGGGATGGAGCTGTACACCGAGAAGCTGATCCCCGCGGTCAAGGAGGGTGCTGAGAAGGCCGGGAAGAAGTTCGACGACCTGGACCGGATGCTCGAGGTCAAGGTCTCCTACGACCGCGACCCCGCGGCCGCGCTGGAGAACACCCGGTTCTGGGCGCCGCTGTCGCTGACGCCGGAGCAGAAGCACAGCGTGACCAGCGCGACCGAGATGGAGCGGCTGGCCGACGAGCTGCCGATCGAGCAGGTCGCGCAGCGCTGGATCGTCGCCTCCGACCCCGAGGAGGTCGTGAAGCAGTTCCAGCCCTACCTGGACGCCGGCTTCAACCACTTCGTCGTGCACGGTCCCGGCAACGACCAGGAACGCTTCCTCACCCAGTTCACCTCAGACGTGCTTCCGCTGCTGCGGAAGCTCGGCTAACGCAGGTCCTCCGAGAAGGCCTTGCCGGCCTGGGTGAGCAGGGGGACGGCTCGTTCGACGAGCTCTTCCGACATCCGGCCGGCGGGCCCGGAGATCGAGATCGCCAGCCGGGACGGCGCGTCCGGTACGGCGACCGCGACACAGCGCACCCCGAGCTCCTGCTCGCCTTCGTCGGTGGCGTAGCCGACCTCTTCGGCCTTGTGCAGCTGGGCGGTGAACGCCTCGGGGTCGGTGATGGTGTTGTCGGTGTGCTTCGGCATGCCCGTGCGATGCAGTAGCTCGCGCACCTCGGCCTCGGGCAGCTTCGCGAGGATCGCCTTGCCGACGGCCGTGCAGTGCGGCAGCACCCGGCGGCCGACCTCGGTGAACATCCGCATCGAGTGCCGCGACTGGACCTGCGCGAGGTACACGATCTGGTCGCCGTCGAGCATCGCCATGTTGGCCGACTCGCCGAGTTCGTCGACCAGGCGGGTCAGGTGCGGGCGGGCCCAGACGCTCAGCATGTTCGAGGAGCTCTCGCCGAGCCGGATCAGCCGCGGGCCGAGCACGTACTGCCGGGACGGCTCCTGGCGCAGGTAGCCGAGGTCGACCAGCGTGCGGACCAGCCGGTGGATCGTCGGCAGCGGCAGGCCGGACGCCGTGGCCAGCTGGGACAGGCCCATCATCCCGCCCGCGTCGGCCATCGTCTCGAGCAGCCCGAAGGCGCGCTCGATCGACTGCACACTGCCCGACCGGCCCTTGCCCTCAGTCTTCTCCGCCACCGCACACTCCCTCTTTCCGGATCATGGAAGTTTAGCGACAGATACCGGACATTGCGGCTTCCGCAAAGTAGATATTAGTATCCGCGATACGGAAACTGGCGTCAAGGTGAACGAGGTGTGTTGTCATGACTCACGTGGACGATCTCGCTGCGGAGTTGGATCGGCTGCTGGCTGCGGCCGATGCGGAGCTGGCCGCGCGGTACCCGGGTGATCGAGGGGTCCGGCAGCCCGTGCACACCGTCTACGTGCCGGCCGACCGGTACGACGCGGACACCGTCGGCGAGTGGGGTTCGCAGGCGAAGGCCGCGCTGGGCGACGGCCCGGCGGGGTTGACCGAAGCGCTGGATCTCCCGGCGGACCTGGGGGCCGAGCTGCACGAGCGGGTCCGCGCCAAGCTGGAGCGAGAGCCGATCGAGGATCTGCGGATCGACTTCGAGGACGGCTACGGGACCAGGCCGGACGAGCAGGAGGATGCCGCCGCGGTCGACGCGGCCCGTGCGCTCGCGAAGACCGTGAAGGCCGGCTCGGCGACGCCGTACCACGGGCTGCGGATCAAGTCGCTGGAGGCGCCGAGTCGCCGGCGTGGGCTGCGCACGCTGGATCTCTTCGTCCGTGAGCTGGCCGGCGCCGACGCGGTGACGGACTGCTTCGTGATCACGCAACCGAAGGTGACGTCGGTCGAGCAGGTCGAGGCGATGGTCGTCGTATTGTCGACAATCGAACGAGCCTACGATCTGACTGTCGGATCGTTGCCGTTCGAGATCCAGGTCGAGACCCCGCAGGCGATCCTCGGCCCGGACGGCAGCGCGCTGATCGCCCGGATGATCAGCGCGGGCGCCGGCCGCGTCACCGGTCTGCACTACGGCACCTACGACTACTCGGCTTCGCTCGGCGTGGCGGCGGCGTACCAGAGCATGGATCACCCGGTCGCCGACCACGCCAAGGACGTGATGCAGCTGGCCGCGGCAGGCACCGGCGTGTTCGTCTCCGATGGCTCGACGAATGTCCTGCCGGTCGGCGACACCGAGGCCGTGCATGCCGCCTGGCGACTGCACTTCGGCCTGGTCCGGCGATCGCTTGCCCGCGGCATCTATCAGGGCTGGGACATGCATCCGGCCCAACTCCCGACTCGGTACGCGGCGACGTACCTCTTCTACCGCGAGGGTCTGGAAACGGCCGGTGCTCGGCTGCGTGCGTACGTCAGCGGCGGCAACTCCGGCTATCTCGACGAGCCCGCAACCGCTGCGGCCCTGGCGGGCTACGTACTGCGTGGCCTCGAGTGTGGCGCCGTGGATCCGGCAGAGGTCGACAAGCTGATCGGTGTGGACACCATGGGCCTGGCGAAGCTCGCCCGGCGACCAGTGCGGTCCTGACGGCTCGGGGCTAGCCTCGCGACATGCGACTGGTAGCGGAGTTCACCACCGAGCCCTTCGATGTCGAGGGCCAGCCGCCCGCCCACGCGACCAAGGCGCTCGAGGCTGCCCGGGAGGCGGGGCTGGAGTGCGACTTCGGCCCCTTAGGTACGTCGGTCCGCGGTGAAGAGGAACTGCTGCTGCCGGCCGTGAGTCGGGTCCTGGAGGCCGCATTCGCCAACGGCGCGAACCAGGTGACGTTGCAGGTGCGCCAGGACGGCACGGTCCGGGCTCCGCGCGAGGGCAGTGGGGTGAGCGCGCTGCTCGCGGAGGTTGCGGCCGAGCTCGGCGGGCCGTTGAGTGGGTTGTCCCGGGGCGACAAGCAGCGGGCCGTGCTGCTGCTCGAGGCCAAGGGCGCATTCGAGTATCGCAAGTCGGCGGAGACCGTGGCCGAGGCTCTCGGCGTCACCCGCTTCACCGTCTACAACTACCTGAACCGGGCCCGCGACTGAGAAATTCAACAAACTGTTGACGTAGGATCAGCTCGCGTGCCACTCTCGTCATACGGAAATTCAGTTTCGTGATTCGAGAAGGTGTGACCTGTGGATCTGCTGGAGTTCAACGCCGCGCCGGACGACCGGCTGCGCCCGTTGCTGGCGGCCTGTTGCGACGTCCCCCGCTGGGTCGACGCCGTTCTGGCCGGCCGTCCGTACGGCGACCTCGAGGCGCTGACCGGGGCCGCTGACAAGGCCTTGCGCGAGCTCGACGCCAGTGACGTCGACCGGGCTCTGGCCGCGCACCCCCGGATCGGCGACCGGGCCGAAGGGGCCGGCACCGAGGCGGCCTGGTCGCGCAACGAGCAGTCCGGGGTCGGCGACGACCCTGACGTCCGTACGGCGCTGGCGGCGGGCAACCGGGAGTACGAGGAGCGGTTCGGCCGGGTCTTCCTGATCTGCGCGACCGGTCTGTCGGCGGAGCAGATGCTCACCAGCCTGCGCGAGCGGTTGACGCACGACGAGACTGCCGAGGCGGCCGTCGTACACGAGGAACTCCGGAAGATCGCACTCCTCCGATTGGCAAAGGTCGTCTCATGAGCTCTGTCAGCACGCACGTTCTGGATACCGGACTCGGGCTGCCCGCCTTGGGGGTGCCGGTCCGGCTGTCCCGGATCGCCGACGACCAGGTCGCCGTACTCGGAGAAGGCGCGACGAACGCCGACGGGCGGTTCTCCGACTTCGAGGCGGGACTCGAGCCCGGCACGTACCAGTTGTGGTTCGACATCGACGCCTACGCGGCGAAGTCCGGCCAGACGATCTTCTTCCCCGAGGTCACCGTGACCTTCACGATCTCCGACGAGCGGCACCACCACGTCCCGCTGCTGCTCAGTCCGTTCGCCTATTCCACCTATCGAGGGAGCTGACCCATGGCCATCCACCTGGGCGCCAACCAGTACGGCAAGGCCGAGAGCCGGGTCGTCCGCATCTACCGTGACACGCCGCGGCACCAGATCCGCGACCTGAACGTCTCGTCGGCGCTGCGCGGCGACTTCGAGGACGCGCACACCACCGGCGACCAGCGCGACGTGCTGCCGACCGACACCCAGAAGAACACCGCGTTCGCGTTCGCCAAGGAGAGGGGCATCGGCGCGATCGAGGACTACGCGCTCACCCTCGGCGCGCACTTCATCGACTCCGCGCCGGCCGCCGAGGGCGCGCGCGTCGAGGTCGAGGAGTACACCTGGGAGCGGATCCAGGTCGACGGCCAGGAGCACGACCACTCCTTCGTCCGGGCCGGCAGCGGCGTACGGACGACGGTCGTCAACGTCGAGGGCCGCGGCGACCAGCGGAAGTCGTACGTCGTCTCCGGAATCAAGGACCTGGTCGTGCTGAAGTCCACGGGCTCGGAGTTCCACGGGTACCTGAAGGACAAGTACACGACGCTGCAGGAGACCGACGACCGCATCCTCGCCACGTCGCTGGTCGCCCGCTGGCGCTACGACCACACCGAGGTCGACTGGGACAAGTCGTACGACGAGATCAAGGCGCTGCTGCTGGAGCAGTTCGCGAAGATCCACAGCCTGGCCTTGCAGCAGACGCTGTACGGGATGGGCGAGGCAGTGCTCGAGCGGCATCCGGAGGTCGCGGAGATCAAGTTCTCGGCGCCGAACAAGCACCACTTCGTGGTCGACCTGAGCCCGTTCGGCCTGGAGAACCCGAACGAGGTGTTCATCGCGGCCGATCGCCCGTACGGCCTGATCGAGGCGACCGTGGTCCGCGACGACGCGTCCGACGCCGGCTCCGCGTGGCACGCCGTACCGGGCTTCGTGTAGGAACCTCCAACCGCAGGTCGCCGGCGGGGCCGAAGTTCGTGGTCCCTGCCGGTGACGCGCGATCGAGCCGATGGGTTGACTGGACCGCATGAGCACAACGCGGATCGTCATCGATGGGGCGACGGTGGTCACTCTCGACCGCAGCCGCCGGGAGTTCACCGGCCATGTCGTTGCTGAGAGCAACCGCATCGTTGCCGTCGGTCCGGGTCCGGCGCCGGCGTACGCCGAGGCACGGGTGGTCGACGGGCGGGGCTGCCTGGTCACTCCGGGGCTCGTCAACACTCACCAGCACCTGTACCAGTGGGTGACTCGTGGATTGGCCGCTGACGCGACGCTGTTCGGCTGGCTGACCACGCTGTACCCGGTGTGGGCCGGCATCGACGACGAGTCCGTGCACGTGGCAGCTCAGGCCGCGCTGGCCCGGCTCGCGCGGACCGGTTGTACGACGGCGTCCGACCATCACTACGTCTTCCCGCGTGACGGGAAGGACCTGCTGGAGGCGGAGATCCTTGCCGCCGCGCAGGTCGGGATGCGGTTCCACCCGTCCCGGGGATCGATGGACCTCAGTCAGAAGGACGGCGGGCTGCCGCCGGACTCGGTCGTCGAGGACCGCGACGAGATCCTGGCCGCGACCGAGGCTGCGATCAACCGCTGGCACGATCCCGGCCCGGACTCGATGCTGCAGCTGGTGGTCGCGCCGTGCTCGCCCTTCAGCGTCACCGGTGAGCTCATGCGCGAGGCCGCCGTACTCGCCCGTCGCAAGGGTGTCCGGCTGCATACCCATCTGGCCGAGACCACCGACGAGTCCGCGTACTGCCGGGAGCACTTCGGATCCACGCCGTTGGAGTACGTCGCTGAACTCGGCTGGACGGGGTCGGACGTGTGGTTTGCCCACGGCATCCACTTCTCCGACTCCGAGATCGCGCACCTGGGGCGCACCGGGACCGGGGTCGCGCACTGCCCGAGCTCCAACGCCCGGTTGGGCGCCGGCATCGCTCGCGCAGCAGACCTCCGCGCGGCGGGCAGCTCTGTTGGCCTAGGCGTAGATGGTGCCGCCAGCAACGAAGCCGGAAGCCTGGTCGAGGAGTTGCGGCACGCGTTGCTGTTCGCCCGCGCCCGCGGTGGACCTGAGGCGCTCGACGTCCGTGCCGCGCTCGAGATGGCCACCCTCGACGGCGCCCGCATCCTCGGCCGCGAGAACGAGATCGGCTCGATCGAGGAGGGCAAACTCGCCGACCTGGCCCTCTGGCGTCTCGACACGCTGGAACACGCAGGCATCGCCGACCCGGTAGCCGCGCTGGTCCTCGGCACCCCGCCGCCTCTGGATCTCCTTCTGATCAACGGCAAACCCGTCGTCGAGCACAACAGAGTCATCACCGTGGACGAGTCCGGCTTGGCGCTCCAGGTAGCCAAGGTCCAAAACGACCTACTCACCAAGGCTCGCTGAGACACGCTCTGCCTGGTGCGGGTGGAGTACGGGCAGTGGGGTGTTCCTGCAGATTCCTACTGTGCTGCAGGAACACTTGTCCAAGCGAGAAATGGAACTTCATGAGGAACATCCTGCGTCGACCGCGCACCGTCGTCGTCGCCACAGCGTTGGCAGGCAGTCTGGTGCTGGGCCTGGCCGCAGCAGCTCACGCGGACTTCGGCAGCCCGAGTGACCCGACGGCCGCGCCGTCCGTCGAGTCCTCTCCCGCCGCGACGGCAGCGACAGGTACGACGGCAGCGACGGCAGCGACAGCCGAGACTGACGCGGAGACCGCGGCGGTCGCGAGCTGCTTCGGTACCTATCTGAGCCTCGGCAGCCGTGGCACCTGTGTGCGGCTGCTCCAGAAGAACCTGGGTGGGCTCAGCGTGGACGGCGTGTACGGCACAGGGACGCGGAGCCGGGTCCGGTCGTTCCAGGACGACGCCGGCCTCACTGTCGACGGCAAGGTCGGGCCCCAGACCTGGCGGAAGCTGCGGACCTACGGCAAGGCGTTGGCCTGGGTGTCCGGAGTCACCATGTACATGTGCAAGGTGAACTCGGAGACATTCCGTGTCTCCGTGTGGAACAACTCGGGCAAGTGGGCCGACTGGGCCTACTACATGTGGGACCACGGCTACCCGATCGACGGAGAGGTCATCGGCGACGACCGGATCGCCACCCAGTTCAACATCTACGCCGGCGCGTACGACGGCAAGCAGTTCACCGCCTGGGTCGGAACCTACGGCAACGCCCACCACACCAAGTCCGTCCGCGACATCTCCCGCAACACCCTCCCCGCCTGCGCCTGACAGCCCCACAGCCAGCTACGCGCGCTCCTCCGTCGCGCGTCCGCCCGGCTGCCCCACCCACGCCTCCGCGCGGCTCATCGCCGCTCGGTGAGCAGAACTCGTCGGCGTCGCCGGCCGGTGGACCGCTCGGTTGCTTCTGGCAACGTGGCGGTCACCGGCCTGGCAGGCGCGGGATGTTTGTCAGCGGCCCTGGCCGCCGCGGTCGCGCTTGTGGGCGTCGCGTACTTCCGGCGAGTCCCAGCGGCCGCCCTTGGCCTCGATGTTCTTTGCCGCCTTGAGATGTCCCATGTCCGTGAGGCGATCGACGACCGGGCCGTGCGCCTTGAGAAGATCCATCGCCTTCTTCATTCCCGCTTCGTCCCGCTCTTCTTGGTTGCTCAAGTTCATCTCCTGTGTGATTCATGGCGAGGCGTGCGTCACCACTTCGTTGATTCGGCGACATGTTCTCACCGCTTCGGGTCACGCATCCGACGTGTGCTTCTGGCAACTGGTTCCCGACTGTTTGCCAGTTACAGGTAGGCCAGAGCCACCAGGAAGAGGGCGAAGGCGGACCAGGTTGTTGCGCACTGGATCCAGTTGATCGTGAAGTAGGTCTGGCGGCCGGCTTCCCAGTCCGCCGGCATCGCCTCGGGGTCCCAGGCAAGCATCACCTTGTAGTGCGGTGTCTTCCACGCGTTCGACAGGATGATCACACCGACGACCACGATGCCCAGGCCGATCGCGGTGAGCACGAACGACGTGGAGCCGCGGTCGTCCCAGAGGAGCACGAGCGCGAGGATCGGGCCGAGGAACATCACGATCGACCAGGCGAGGTTGTACGCCTTCCCGAGTCCACCGCCGGCGAATTCAAGGAACGCTCCCATAAAGTTCCGGAAGCCCCGGCCGTCCATCTCCTGGAGCATCGGGCGCATGATCGTGCACAACATCCCCAGCAGGCCGGACGCAAGCCCCGAAAAGAAGCAAATAACCGCGAGTGTCCACTGTTCTGCCGTCACAGCACCCCCCTCTCGCTGCTAGGCCCGACGATAAAACTGCGCTCAGATACGGGTCAAGCAACCAAATCAAGGGCATCCCGGACACGCGCGCCCGTGCGAGCACGCGCTTAAGGAGTAGGCGCGTGGGCTGACCAGCGGTTCAACCGGAGGTGGTTCGCCGAGTTGTGGATTTCTGCAGTAGATCCGCTCGCTGAAGCACCGAAATCGACGACTCGGCAAACGTCGGATGCTCCTATGGATGTCAAGACGGGTGTGGGTGGTGCGGCTGGTTGATCCGGGCCGGATCTGGTCGCAGCGCAGCGCGGCGCAGGTGGTGACCAGCTCGCGAGTCGGCAGGTGGCGCACCTGGTCGCGGAGTTCTTCGGATGCGGTGACGACGAGGGTCTTGCTCCGGCGCACGCAGTCGGCGCGGTGGCTGATGGCGCCGCGGTGGGCAATGCGCAGGTTGCGGAGTGCTTCCTCGGAGTCTTTCGGGTCGGACTTGCGGCTGATCAGCGGGGCTTGCGGTCGGGCCGGTCGACCTCGATCACCCGCACCCCGTGTCCGCTCAGGTAGCAGGCCAATCCGCTGCCATACACCGGTGCCCTCGACACCGACCTTCACCACGCTGCCGAAGCTCTGCAACCAGGCCGCAGTTGCCGGTAACCCGCCATACTGGCGGGGAACACACCCGATGACCCAGGAGCCGGTCAACGGCATCGATCGCCGCGGCGGTGTGAGTGTCTCAATGAGTGTCCACGCCACCGGTCACCTCGAGCCGGCGACACAGTCGGTTCATGCGATGGTGGTCATCAGCCGTCCTTTCGCTAGGGCCAGGGCGGCACGCACCAGCCGAGGCGAGCGGACAAACAGTATGGGTGCCTGCTGGCACAGGCTCTTATGCAGTCACAACCCCTGGCCCGGTGAGTGCAGGCACGCCCCGCAGTAGTCGACCGACAGATCCCGACAATGACCCGAAGTCAGTTAGAGGGCGAGTCAGGACGACCACTGCGGGGCCCACTCACATCATCCTCACTGTTAGGGGTGGAGGAGGTCGCCGTTGATCCAGACTGCGTGGACGTCGGCGGGGGTGCCTAGGGTGAAGAGGCGGGCGAGGGCTTCTTCGGCGTCGTCGGCGTGGGCTACGCCTACTGCGAGGGGGGAGCCGTCGGCGGGGCGGAGGAGTTGGGCGTCGAAGCGTTGGCCGACGCTCAGGTGGCCGACCTCGTCCAGGCCCAGGGCGTCCGCGCCGGCCGCGGTCGCCAGGTACAGCAGGTGCGCAGCGTTCAGCGGATGGCCGTGGTCGCCGATCAGTTGCTGGCAGAAGTACGCCTGCAGGCCCTCTTTCAGCAGGGAGAAGCCGGTGCCTGCGCCGACGTCGGACCCCAGTGCGACGCGGACGCCGTACTGGAGGTGCCGGGACAGTGGGAAGAGTCCGCTGCCGAGCGCGGCGTTGCTGGTCGGGCAGTGCGCGACCGCCGCACCGCCTTCGCCGAGCGTCTTCAGCTCGACGTCGGTCGGGTGGACGTTGTGCGCGAGCACGCTGCGCCGGTTGACCAGCCCGTGCTTGTCGTACGTGCTCACGTAGTCGCTGCCGCCGAACAGTTCGGACACCGTGGCGATCTCCGCCTCGTTCTCGTTCACGTGCGACGTGAACAGCGAGCCCGGGATCTCCTCGAGCAGCGTCTGGCAGACAGCGAGCAGCTCGTCGGTGCACGAGAGCGAGAAGCGGGGCGTGACGGCGTACCGGTTCCGGCCGACGCCGTGCCAGCGCTCGGCGAGAGCCAGCGACTCCGCATAGGCCCGCTCAGGTGTGGTGAGCAGGTCCTCCCGCAGGAGCCGGTCGCTGACGACGAGCCCGCTGGTGATCCGCAGGCCGACCTTGGCAGCAGACGAGAACAGTACGTCGACAGCGTCCGCGTAATGCGCTCCGAAGACCAACGCACTCGTGGTCCCCGCCGCCGCGAGCCCGCGAACGAACTCGGACGCGACCCCCGCCGCGTAGGCGGTGTCAGCCATGCGCGCCTCCTCAGGCAGCGCATAACGGTCGAGCCACTCCAGCAGCGGCAGCCCGAGGCCGCCGACCGCCCGAATCTGCGGGAAGTGCACGTGGGTGTCGACGAACCCGGGCAGCACCAGGCCGCTGCGCAGGTCGACGATCTCCTCGGCCGGGTTGGCCCGCCGTACGTCGGTGAAGGTGCCGCGCGCAACGATCACGCCGTCCGTCACCAGCAGCGCGGCGTCTGCGTCGACGCGCAGGCTGCCGCCGGTGAAGGGGTTCTCCGGCGTGTCGAGGAACGTGCCTCGGTAGATGGTCATGCTTTCGCCTCACGGTGTGCAGGGTTGCGTTCGGCAACGAACTGGTGGAGCAGCCAGGCCGCGACGCTGACCGCGATGGTGGCCGGCTCCTTGCCGGCCAGATCGGGCAGGCCGATCGGGGTGGTGATCCGGTCGATCGCCGCGGCGGAGTTGCCGTCCTCGGCGAGTTTGCGGCGGAACCGAGCCCACTTCGCGCTGGACCCGATCAGCCCGATCGTGGCCAGGTCGTCCCGGCGGATCGCGGCGTCGCACAGGGCGGCGTCCTCCGCATGGTCGTGGGTCATGATCAGGACGTGGGTACCGGCCGGCAGCTCGCCGACGACGAGCTCGGGCAGCACCGGCACGTTGTGCACGTGCAGGTTGGCCACCGCGTCGTCGAGGACGACCATCCGCTCGGTCACCAACTGGTCGGGCCGCGAGTCGATCAGGTGCAGCTCGATGTCGTGCCGGGCCAGGATCCGCGCCAGCTCGAGTCCGACGTGCCCGACGCCGAAGATCGCCACCGCAGGAACCACCGGCAGCGGCTCGAGCAGCAGCTTCACCTCACCGCCACAGCACTGAACCCCGTGCTGGTACGGCGCTTTGTCCGACAACGCGACCTCGATCACCTCAGGCTCGCCAATGCCCGCCGTGATCATCGCCCTGGAACGCTCGACCGCCAGCGCCTCCAGATTGCCGCCGCCGACAGTCGCCCAGGTCCCGTCCGCCGCGACCACCATCTTCGCCCCGGCCTCGCGCGGCGAGTGCCCGCGCACCGAGATCAGGGTCACCAGGACGCCGGGCAACCGCTGCTCGCGGAGCCGCTCGACCGCCTTCATCCATTCCATCTCGGTCGTCACACCCCACTCGCCTGCGCTTCGAGGCGCTCCACGCGGACCGCCGACCGGGCCTTGTCGAGCGCCCAGTACACGGCCTCCGGCGTCGCTGGCGAGGGCAGATCCACGCTCGTGCCGGAAGGTCCAAACGCAGCCGCAGCCTGCCGCAACGCTTCGCGCACCGAGAAGGCCAGCATCAGCGGCGGCTCGCCTACGGCCTTCGAGCCGTAGACCGCACCTTCCTCATGCGCCTTCTCCAGCAGCTGGACGTTGAAGACCTCAGGCATCTCCGAGAAGCTCGGCAGCTTGTACGTGCTGGCCGCCTGCGTGGCCAACCGGCCGCGATTCGGGCCGGTGCTCTCGTCCCAGCGCAGGTCCTCGAGCGTCAGCCACCCGGTGCCCTGGACGAAGCCGCCCTCGATCTGGCCGATGTCGATCAACGGGCTGAGACTGTCGCCGACGTCGTGGACGATGTCGACCCGGCGCACCGTGTAGGCGCCGCTGAACCCGTCCACCTCGACCTCGGCCGCGGCGACGCCGTACGCGAAGTACTTGAAGGGCTCGCCGCGCATCGCATTGGGGTCCCAGTGCAGGCCCTCGGTGCGGTAGAAGCCGGCCGCCCAGAGCTGAACGCGCTGGTGGTACGCGCTGTTGATGATCTCCTCCCACGGCACGCTGTCGCCGGTCAGGCTGCTGACCTGGCCGTCGGCGAACCGCACGTCGTGCGGGCTGATCCCGAGCCGGCCGCCGGCGACCTGCGCGAGACGGTCGAGGATCTGCTCGCACGCGTTCTTGATCGCCGCGCCGTTGAGGTCCGCGCCGGAGCTGGCCGCGGTCGCCGAGGTGTTCGGCACCTTGTCGGTGCGGGTCGGGGCGAGCCGGACCCGAGTTAGCGGGAGACCCAGCGTGGTGGCAGCGACCTGCAGCATCTTCGTGTGCAGGCCCTGCCCCATCTCGGTGCCGCCGTGGTTGATCAGCACCGAGCCGTCCTTGTAGACATGCACGAGCGCGCCGGCCTGGTTGAACGCGGTCAGGTTGAACGAGATGCCGAACTTCACCGGCGTCATCGCCAGCGCCCGCTTCCGGTGAGCATTCGAAGCGTTGAACGCCGCGATCTCCGCCTGCCGCCGTACGACGTCGCCGTTGGACGACACCTGGCTCCAGCAGGACTCCAGCCGGTCGGCATGCCGGACGGGCTGTCCGTACGGCGTGGTGTCGTTCAACCGGTAGAGGTTGCGCCGGCGCAGCTCGGTCCCGTCGTACCCGAGCAGCGGGGCGCAGCGGCCGAGGATGTCCTCGACGACGATCATGCCCTGCGGGCCGCCGAACCCGCGGAACGCGGTCTGCGACGTCTTGTTCGTCTTGGCGATCCGGCCGTCAACGCGGACGTTCGGGATCCAGTAGGCGTTGTCGATGTGGCACATCGCGCGGGCGAGCACCGGCTCGGACAGGTCCAGGCTCCAGCCGCCGTCGGAGGTCAGCGTGGCATCGAGCGCGACCAGGTGACCGTCGTCGTCGAAGCCGGCCCGCCACTCGCTGTGGAACCCGTGCCGCTTGCCGGACATCGTCAGGTCCTGCGTCCGGTTGAGCCGCAGCCGCACGGGTCGTCCGGTCAGCGTCGATCCCAGTGCGGCGATCGCAGCGAACCCGTGCGGCTGCATCTCCTTGCCTCCGAAACCCCCTCCCATCCGGAGACACTGCACGGTCACCTCGTGGCTCGGCACGCCGAGAACGTGCGCGACGATCTCCTGCGTCTCGGACGGGTGCTGCGTGCTGCTCTGAATGAAGATCTGGCCGCCCTCGTCGACGTGAGCGAGCGCGCAGTGGGTCTCCAGGTAGAAGTGCTCCTGCCCGGCGAACTCGAACTCGCCGTGGAACACGTGCGCCGCGTCCGCGAACGCACCCTCGACGTCACCCCGGACCAGGTGCCGTCCGGTGCCCTGGAAGCTGCCCGCGGCGATCGCCTCCCGGACGGTCACCAGCGACTCGAGCGGCTCGTAGTCGACCTCGATCGCGGCCGCGCCGAGTCGCGCAGCCTCCAACGTGTCGGCCAGCACCCAGCAGATCGCGTGCCCGTGGAACATCGCCTCGGTCGGGAACAACGGCTCGTCGTGCTTCACGCCGGCGTCGTTCACCCCAGGTACGTCGTCACCCGTCAGCACGCGGACCACGCCAGGGACGTCGTACGCCGGTTTTACCCGCAGATCCGTGATCCGGGCGTGCGCGTGCGGCGACTGGACCGGCCAGGCGTGCAGGACGTCGCGGGTCCGCTGCACCAGGTCGTCGGTGTAGAGCGCCTTTCCGGTGACATGCAGCGCGGCGCTCTCGTGCGGCAGCGGCAGACCGACAACGGCCTGCTGCGGACGCTCTGACAGCGAACTCATGCGCGTACTCCTTCCGCGTAGAACCGGAGCAGCGACTGGCCGAGCATCGCCGAGCGGTACGACGAGCTCGCCCGGTGGTCGTCCATCGGCGTACCCTCGGCCGCCATCACCGCGGCCGCCTCCCGGACGGTCCGCTCGGTCCATGGCTTGCCGATCAGCGCCTGCTCGGTGGCCAGCGCGCGCAGCGGAGTGGCGGCGACCCCGCCGAGTCCGATGCGGGCCCGCCGTACGACGCCGTCCTCGACGTCGACGGCGTACCCGACGGCAACGCTGGAGATGTCGTCGAACCGCCGCTTGGCGATCTTGTGGAAAGCGGACAGCGGTTCGAGCGGCAGCGGGATGACGATCGTCCGGATCAGCTCGTCGGCCGCCTTCATGGTCTGCCGGTAGCCGGTGAAGTAGTCCGCCAGCGGTACGACGCGCTCACCTCGACGGGACGCCAGGACGAGCGAGGCGTCCAGCGCCAGCAGGGCCGGCGGGGTGTCACCGATCGGCGAGCCGGTGCCGAGGTTGCCGCCGATGGTGGCGCCGTTGCGGATCAGCCGGGACGCGAACTGCGGGAACATCTGGGCCAGCAGCGGCACCCGCCCGGCCAGCAGCCGCTCGATCTCGCTGAGCGTCAGCGCGGCGCCGAGCCGGACCTCGTCCGGGCCGAACGAGAACTCCCGCAGCTCGGCCAGCCGGTCGATCGCGACGACCAGCGGCTTCCGGACGCCGCGGAGGTTCACCTCCACCCCGACATCGGTCGACCCGGCAACGATCTGCGCTTCGGGGCTCTCGGCAAGCACCTCGAGGACCTCGGCCAGATCGGCCGGCCGCAGGAACTCCGCGCCGTCCACCTCGATCGCGGTGGCCACCGGCGGTGGCGGCGGCGCGGACCGGCGGGCGGCCAGCGCGTCGTCCACGGCCGGCTCGCCCAGCGCGTAGGCCGCGTCCTTGATCGGGCGGTACCCGGTGCAGCGGCACAGGTTGCCGCTCAGCGAGTGCAGGTCGAAGCCGTTCGGCCCGTGCTCGTGGTCGCAGTGCCCGTTGGACGTCGTACGCGTGGAGCGGTAGAACTCGGCGGCCATGCTGCACACGAAGCCCGGCGTGCAGTACCCGCACTGTGACCCGCCGCGTACGGCGAGCTCCCGCTGGACCGGATGCAGTTCCTCCGGGGAGCCCAGGCCCTCGGAGGTGATGACCTCCTGGCCGTCGAGCGCCGCGACCGGCAGCAGGCAGGCGTTGATCGCGGTCCACTCGGTCGGGGCGTCGGTGCCGGGCCGGGCGACGAGCACGGAACATGCTCCGCACTCGCCCTCGGCGCAGCCCTCCTTTGCCCCGGTCAGGCCCCGGTCCCGCAGCCAGTCCAGCACCGAGGTGTGCACGGCAACGTCACCGAGGGCGGTCGGTTCGCCATTGACCGTGATCGATGGTGCTTGCGTGGTCGTCGTACTCATCGGCTAGTGCTCCAGCGTGTTCTTGCACTATGAATCGGATTGGCGTCCGAGAGGAAGTCGTCGAACCGGTACCCAGCGATCTTGGCGATTTCCAGCAGGGCCGCGGCGTGTTCCTGGTTCTCGCAGTTGCCCAGCCGATCCCGGCCCTGCTCGAGGATCCGGTCGAACGACTCCGCGTCCCGGACCGAGATCACCAGCGGGAAGCCGAACCGCTCCCGGTACGCCTCGGTGATCGCGGCCAGCTCGTCGCGCTCCGGCTCGGCCAGGAAGGTCAGGCCGCGGGCGGACTGGTCTCGCAGCGACGCCTCACCGCTCAGGCCGTCGGCGACGAACTGCGAGCCGAGCTGCGGGTAGGACTCGATCAGCTGCCGCTGCTCCTCGGGCGAGCCGGAGAACAGGGCCTCCTGGAACGAGCGGCGCAGCGCGTGGGTGTCGGTGAACGGCCGCATCTCCCAGGCCCGCTCGACCATCCAGCGCGGGCCCTGGAACAGGCCGGCGAAGGTCTCGACGAACTCCGCGCGGCTCATCTTGTTCACCTGGTCCAGCCGGACCGAGTCGCCCGGCAGCCCGGCCACTGCGGGACCGAAGTCCTTGCCGAGGTGGTGGAAGACGATGTTCAGCAGGATCGCGGTCAGGCTGCCCAGCGTGATGCCGCTGCCGAAGATGATCTCGGCCCAGCCCGGAACCGCCTGGGCGACCTGGGGCTGCGCGGTGACGTACATCGCCAGGCCGACGCTGGTGGCCACGATGACCACGTTGCGGTGGTCGTGGAAGTCGACCTTGGCCAGGGTCTGGAAGCCGACCACGGCCACGGTGGCGAACATCGCCAGGGCGGCGCCGCCCAGCACCGGGTGCGGGATGCCGGCCACGATCGCGCCGGCCTTGGGGATCAGGCCGAGCAGGATCATGATCGCGCCGGCCGCCGCGACCACGTAGCGGCTCTTGATCCGGGTCAGCCGGACCAGGCCGACGTTCTCCGCGAAGCACGTGTAGGGGAAGGAGTTGAAGACCCCGCCGATCGTGGTGGCCAGGCCGTCGGCGCGCAGCGCGCGGGCGACGTCCTCGCGGCCGATCCGCTTCTCGACGATCTCACCGGTCGCGAAGACGTCACCAGTCGTCTCCACCGCGGTGATCAGCATGACCACGACCATCGAGATGATCGCCGCGAGCGAGAACTGCGGCCAGCCGAAGTGGAACGGCGTGGTCACGCCGACCCAGCCGGAGTCGCTGACCGCGTCGAAGTGCGCGTCGCCGAAGGCCCAGGCGACCAAGGTGCCGGCGACCAGGCCGACCAGGACGGCGATGGTGGCCATGAACCCCTTGAAGATCCGCTGGATCGCCACGATCAGCGCGAGGGTGCCCAGTGCGTACGCCAGGTTCTTGCCGCTGGTCGGGTCGGCCGTCGGGCCGGCGCCGCCGACCGCGTCCCCGGCCGCCACCGGCAGCAGCGCCAGGCCGATGATCGTGATCACGGACCCGGTCACGACCGGCGGGAAGAACCGGATCAGCTTGCTGAAGTACGGGGCCAGGAAGAAGGTGACCAGACCGGCCACGATCACCGCGCCGTAGATGACCAGCAGGCCGTCGGTCCCGCCGCCTGCGGCCAGGCCGATCGCGATCATCGGCGACACCGCGGTGAACGTCACGCCCTGCAGCAGCGGCAGCCGGACGCCCACCTTCCAGAACCCGACCGACTGGATGATCGAGGCGATACCGCAGGTGAACAGGTCGGCGTTGATCAGGTGCACGAGCTCCTGCGTGCTGAGGCCGATCGAGTTCGCGAGCAGGATCGGTACGATCACGGCGCCGGCGTAGAACGCCAGGACGTGCTGGAAGCCGTAGACGGCGAGCTTGCCGGGTGGCAGCACCTCGTCGACGGGGTGACGGCTGGCGCGGCGGCCGGGTCGCAGGATTGCCTTCATCGGGCACCTTCCTCGGATGTGGCTCGGGGGCGCGGCGGCGTTTGGTGATCTGCACGACAGCATCCGCGCGCGCCGATCCGGTTTGCACCCCGTGAACCTCCGAAGATCACCCGCTCCGGCGGCCCCGGTTTTGTGCGATCACCCAAACCACGCGGTTCAGAGCGACTTGAGAGCGAGGAACACGTCCACCCGGTCCTCGAGCCGGGACAGATCGCGACCGGTCAGTTGCTCAACGCGTTCGATCCGGTAGCGAACGGTGTTGACATGAAGGTGTAGAGCCTCGGCCGCCCGCGACCACGAGCCGTCGCAGGCGAGGAACTCCTGCAGCGTGGCGAGCAGGTCGGCGTTGGTACGGCGATCGTGTTCGAGCACGGGCCCGAGGACGCGGTGGGTGTAGGTACGCCGTACGTCGTCGGGCAACGTGGCGAGCAGCAGGACGTGCGAGGCGACTTCCTCCGACGTGACCACCGACACCGGCGTACTGCCCGATCGAGCGACCCGATGTGCGAACCGGGCCTCCTCGAGCGCACCCACCAGCGCGTCGACGCCGGTCTCGCCGCTGACGCCGACCGCGAGCCGCGCGCGCACGAGCCCCGAGGAGAGCCGGCCGAACGCTCGGCGGAGCTGCTCCGGCAGCCCGGGGACGAACGGCAGCAACGCGACGAGCACCCCGTTACGCCCCGGCGCCACGACCGCGGGACCGAACGTGAGCGCGACATCCTCGAGCAGCGTGATCGCGACCTCGCTCGGCCCGTCGTCGCGCAGGTCCGCCACTGCGACCACCATCGGCAGGTCCGAGTGCGCACCGGCCTGCCGCAGCCGGATGGCGACTTCGGCATGCGGTGCGCCCGACTCGACCAATGCCAGCGCGTCAGCCACCAGAGGCCGCAACGCCAGCCGCCCTTCGTCCCGGCGAGCCCTGTCCAGCGCGGCGATCGCGCACAGCTCTTGCACTGCCTCGACGTGGTCGCGGGACCAGTCCGTGTGGTTGCCCTCGATCGCCAGCACCCACGCCGTCAGCCGATTCCCCAGACCCGACCCGACCGGGAACAGGCTGTACGACGTACCGAAGGCGTCGGCGACCGCAGGAGTCCGGTCCGCGGTCAGGAACCGCCGCGAGAGCACGTCGAGCACTTCCTCGTCCAGACGACCAGGCCCGGGTACGACGTGCCGGCCGGTCGGCGTGATCACCCGGCAGTCGTGCCCGATCTCGGCGGAGATGCGGTCCGCGAGCTCGTCGAGACTCCGGCCGGCCGCGATCGACGACAACAGTTGCCGTTGCCGTACCAGGCTCGCGGACAGCCGCATCCCCGTCTCGGCCGAGCCTGCGGCGGCGACGTACTCGGTGATGTCGGCGAACGCGACCTCGATGGGCACCTCGACGAGGGTGACCTGGTGGCGGTGGCAGGCCTCGAGCAGGTCCTCGGGGACGGCGCCGAGCAACGCCTTCCCGGCCAGGATCGTGGTGGCGCCCCGGACCGCCATCGAGGAGACGAAGGTCTCGCTGTCCGCCTCGCTCCGGCGCCAGACCAGGCCGGTCAGCACCAGCTCGCCGCCGCTCAGGTACCGGCCGGGTTCGAGCAGGTCGGTGGTGACCAGCCGGCCGACCGGACGGGCGAGTGAGTCGTCGGCCAGGTGCAGCAGGCGGAGCCCGAGCTCGGGCGCGTCGAGCAGCTCGGACAGCAGCACGGCGCACCTCCTCCGCCCGGTGTGGTTCTCAGAGGAACGTACAACGCCCGGGCACCCGGCCGGAAACCTTTCCCTTGACGCCGGCGCGCTGGCCCACCTATGGTCTTTTCGCAGAACAGAATTCAACTTCCGCAATACGGAAAGTCGAGAATGCTATGACCAATCCGCTGCGCTACACGGTGAACTGCTCGCTGCTGTTCACCGAGCTTCCGCTGCTGGAGCGCCCGGCGGCCGCCCGGCGGGCCGGCTTCGGCGCCGTCGAGTTCTGGTGGCCGTTCGTCGAGGCGGTGCCGACCGACCGGCACGTCGACGCGTTCGTGACCGCGATCCAGGACGCCGGCGTCCAGCTGACCGGCCTGAACTTCTTCGCCGGCGACATGCCCGGCGGCGACCGCGGCCTGGTGTCCTGGCCGAAGCGGTCCGGCGAGTTCCGGGACAACATCGACGTCACCGTCGGCATCGGCGAGCGACTCGGCTGCCAGGCCTTCAACGCGCTGTACGGCAACCGCGAGGACGGCCACTCCCCGAGTGAGCAGGACGACCTCGCGGTCGAGAACCTCGCGCTCGCCGCGCAGGCGGCGGCCCGGATCGACGGCGTCGTACTGGTCGAGCCCGTCAGCGGCGCGGACCGGTATCCGCTGCTGACCGCCGCCGACGCGCTGGCCGTGATCGACCGGGTGCAGGCGCCGAACGTCGGGCTGCTCGCGGACCTCTACCACCTCGCGGTCAACGGCGACGACGTCGACCGGGTGATCGCCGAGCACACCGACCGGATCGCGCACGTGCAGATCGCCGACGCCCCCGGCCGCAACGAGCCCGGCACCGGCACGCTCTCGCTCGCGCGGCAGCTCGACGCGCTCACGGCCAACGGCTACTCGGGCTGGATCGGCCTGGAGTACAAGCCCTCCACCACCACCGTCGACAGCTTCGGCTGGCTGCCGCGCGCCGCCCGCTGACACCTCTTTGGGAGATCTCCGACATGACGAACATCGCCTTCATCGGCCTCGGCATCATGGGCAGCCCGATGGCTGTGCACCTGGCCGCCGCCGGTCACAACGTCGCCGGCCTCGACCGCACTCCCGAGCGCGGCGCTCCGCTGGTCGAGGCCGGCGGCCGGTACGCGACCTCGGTCGCCGACGCGATCAAGGGCGCCGACGTGATCTGCGTGATGGTGCCCGACTCACCCGACGTCGAAGAGGTCCTGGCCGGCGAGGACGGCGTCTTCCAGCACGCCGAGACCGGCTCGCTGATCATCGACTTCTCCAGCATCCGGCCGGACGTCACCCAGTCGCTGGCCGAGCAGGCCCGGGCGCTCGGCTTCCGGATCCTGGACGCTCCCGTCTCCGGCGGTGAGGCCGGCGCGAAGAACGCCGCCCTGTCGATCATGGTCGGCGGCGACGCGGACGACTTCGAGGCCGCCAAGCCGTTGTTCGACGTGGTCGGCAAGACCGTCGTGCACGTCGGCCCGAGCGGATCCGGCCAGACCGTCAAGGCGGCGAACCAGCTGATCGTTGCCGCCAACATCCAGGCGCTGGCCGAGTCCGTCGTCTTCCTGGAGGCGTACGGCGTCGACACCAAGGCCGCCCTGGAGGTCCTCGGCGGTGGCCTGGCCGGGTCCTCGGTGCTGAACCAGAAGAAGGAGAACATGCTGGGGCGCTCGTTCCAGCCCGGCTTCCGGATCGACCTGCACCACAAGGACATGGGCATCGTCACCGCCGCAGCCCGCGAGGCGGGTGTCGCCGTACCGCTCGGCTCGCTCGTCGCCCAGTTGGTCGCGTCCGCCCGGGCCAACGGTGACGGCGGCCTCGACCACTCCGCGCTGCTGCGTGGCGTGGAGCGCCTGTCCGGAAAGGCGTCGGGCTGATGGCACGCATGCGCGCGGTCGACGCCGCGGTCCTGATCCTGGAGAAGGAAGGCTCCACCCAGACCTTCGGGCTGCCCGGTGCCGCGATCAACCCCTTCTACAGCGCGATGAAGAAGCACGGCGGGATCAAGCACGTGCTGGCCCGCCACGTCGAGGGCGCGTCCCACATGGCCGAGGGCTACACCCGGGCGAAGGCCGGCAACATCGGCGTCTGCATCGGTACGTCGGGACCGGCCGGCACCGACATGATCACCGGGCTGTACTCCGCCTCCGCGGACTCGATCCCGATCCTGTGCATCACCGGCCAGGCGCCGGTCGCCAAGCTGCACAAGGAGGACTTCCAGGCCGTCGACATCGCCTCGATCGCCAAGCCGGTCGCGAAGTGGGCGGTCACGGTGATGGAGCCGGCGCAGGTGCCCGGCACCTTCCAGAAGGCCTTCCAGCTGATGCGGGACGGCCGCCCGGGTCCGGTGCTGATCGACCTGCCGCTGGACGTCCAGCTGGCCGAGATCGACTTCGACATCGAGACGTACGAACCGCTGCCGGTGGCCAAGCCGGCCGCGACGCGGGCACAGGCGGAGAAGGCTCTCGCGATGCTGAACGCCGCGGAGCGGCCGCTGCTCGTGGCCGGTGGCGGGATCATCAACGCGGACGCGTCCGACCTGCTGGTCGAGTTCGCCGAGTTGGTCGGGGTGCCCGTCGTACCGACGCTGATGGGCTGGGGCTCGATCCCGGACGACCACCGGCTGATGGCCGGCATGGTCGGGCTGCAGACCTCGCACCGCTACGGGAACGCGACGCTGCTCGCCTCGGACCTGGTGTTCGGCATCGGCAACCGGTGGGCCAACCGGCACACCGGGTCGGTCGGGACCTACACCGAGGGCCGCAAGTTCATCCACGTCGACATCGAGCCGACGCAGATCGGCCGGGTGTTCTCGCCGGACTACGGCATCGTGTCCGATGCGCGCGCCGCGCTCGAGGTGTTCGTCGAGGTCGCGCGGGAGTGGGTCGCCGACGGTCGCCTGGCGGACCGGTCCGCGTGGGTTGCGGAGTGTCAGGAACGCCGTACGGCGTTGCTGCGCAAGACGCACTTCGACGTCGTGCCGATCAAGCCGCAGCGGGTCTACGAGGAGATGAACCGGGCGTTCGGGCCGGACACCCGCTACGTGTCGACCATCGGGCTGTCGCAGATCCAGGCGGCTCAGATGTTGCACGTCTACCGGCCGCGGCACTGGATCAATGCCGGCCAGGCTGGGCCGCTGGGGTGGACCGTTCCGGCGACGCTGGGGGTCGCGGTGGCGGACCCGGAGAGCACTGTGGTCGCGCTGTCGGGTGACTACGACTTCCAGTTCCTGATCGAGGAGCTGGCGGTCGGCGCGCAGTTCAACATCCCGTACGTCCACGTCGTCGTGAACAACTCCTACCTCGGTCTGATCCGTCAGGCGCAGCGCGGGTTCGACATGGACTTCTGCGTGCAGCTGTCCTTCGAGAACATCAACAGCCCCGAGGTCAACGGCTACGGCGTCGACCACGTCAAGGTCGCCGAAGGCCTGGGCTGCAAGGCCCTCCGGGTCACCGAGCCCGACGAGATCCTGCCCGCCCTGGAGAAGGCCAAGAAGCTCATGGCCGAGTTCCAGGTGCCGGTCGTCGTCGAGGTCATCCTCGAACGCGTCACCAACGTCTCGATGGGCCTGGAGATCGACAACGTGACCGAGTTCGAAGACCTGGCGGAGCGCCCCGAGGACGCCCCGACCGCCATCGCGGTCCGATGACCCGCGTGGTGGTTGCCTCCGACAAGTTCAAGGGCAGCCTCACCAGCAACCAGGTGGCGGTGGCGGTTCGCGAAGGGGTACGGCGTGCCGACCCCGACGTGACCGTGGACGCCGTACCAGTGGCCGACGGCGGCGACGGCACCCTCGCCGCCGCCGTCGCCGCCGGATTCGAACTGGTCGCGGTGACCGTGACCGGCCCGACCGGCTCGCGCGTGCGCAGTGGGTTCGCCCGCCGCGGCGACACCGCAGTCGTAGAGCTCGCGGACGCCTCAGGCCTGGTCCGCCTCCCCGGCGGCCGGTTCGCACCCATGACCGCAACCTCCCGCGGCACCGGCGAGCTGATGGCCGCGGCCATCGACAACGGCTGCACCCGGGTGATCCTGGGCATCGGCGGCAGCGCCTCCACCGACGGCGGCACCGGCCTGGTCCGCGCCATGGGTGCCACCATCAGTGAGGAATCCCTGGAGCTGACCGCACTTCGTGAGCGGATCGCTGGTGTCGAGGTTGTGGTGGCGTGTGACGTCGACAACCCTCTGACCGGGCCGTCGGGTGCTGCAGCTGTCTACGGGCCGCAGAAGGGCGCCGACACCGCCCAAGTCGCGCAGCTGGATGCTGCTCTCGGCCGGTGGGCGGATCTCGTGGCTCGGGAGACCGGGCGTGACCTGCGGGATGTACCCGGGGCCGGGGCAGCGGGTGGAGTGGGGTTTGCGGCGGTCGCCCTGCTGGGGGCCGAACTGCGGCCCGGGATCGGGCTGATGCTCGATCTCGTTCGCTTCCACGAGCAGCTCCAAGGCGCGGACCTCGTAGTCACCGGCGAGGGTGCGCTGGACGAGCAGACGTTGCATGGGAAGGCGGTCGCGGGAGTGGCGGCGGCGGCTCGGGCGGCGGGGGTTCTGGTGGTGGCCGTGTGCGGCACCAATCGGCTCGACCGCCACAGGCTCGAGGAAGCCGGGATCGCGGCCGCCTACGCGTTGACCGACCTCGAGCCCGACGTACGGCGTTGTATCGGCGAGCCGATCCCGCTGCTCCGGCAACTCGGCGAGAAGATCGCGGCCGGTCACCTGCCGAGATCTACGATGACAGCAACCGAGAGGGGCATCGCATGACCTCGCTGGATCTCGTCATCAGGGCTCGCCGCGTGATCACCGCCGCGGGTGAAGCCCCGCATGCGGTCGGGGTGCGGGACGGTCGGATCGCCGCCATAGCGCCGTACGACGCCCAGCTCGACGCCGCCCGAGAGCTGATCCTGGCCGACGACGAGGTGCTGATGCCCGGCCTGGTCGACTCGCACGTGCACGTGAACGACCCCGGTCGCACGGACTGGGAAGGCTTCACCTCCGCGACCCGGGCAGCCGCTGCCGGCGGCGTCACCACGATCATCGACATGCCGCTCAACAGCATCCCGCCGACCTGCGACGTACCTGCGCTGGAGCTGAAGCGGAAGACCGCGGCCGGCCAGGCGTACGTCGACGTCGGCTTCTGGGGCGGCGCTATCCCGGGCAATCTCGCCCAGCTGCGCCCGCTGC
The DNA here is from genome assembly GCF_044458365.1 of Kribbella sp. NPDC050470. Classification (NCBI taxonomy): domain Bacteria; kingdom Bacillati; phylum Actinomycetota; class Actinomycetes; order Propionibacteriales; family Kribbellaceae; genus Kribbella; species Kribbella sp. NPDC050470. Next base: position 54,511 of record NZ_JBITHV010000004.1, read on the forward strand.
ACGACGCCGGGGTCTTCGGCTTCAAGTGCTTCCTCCTGCACAGCGGCGTCGACGAGTTCCCGCCGCTGGCGCAGGACGAGCTCAGGCTCGTCATGCGCGAGATCACCGCGTTCGACGGCCTGCTGATCGTGCACGCCGAGGACGCGCACCGGATCGACGACGCACCATCACCGAAGGGCGCCAGCTACCAAGCCTTCCTGCTGTCCCGGCCCCGCGCAGCAGAGACCAGAGCCGTCGCCGGCGTCATCGAGCTCGCCCGACGGACAGGTTGCCGCGTCCACATCCTGCACGTGTCCTGCGCCGACGTCCTCCCGATGATCGCCCGGGCACGACAGTCGGGCGTCCGGATCACCGCCGAGACCTGCCCGCACTACCTGACCTTCACCGCGGAGGAGATCCCCGACGGCGCCACGCAGTACAAGTGCTGCCCGCCGATCCGGGAGGCCGCGAACCGCGAGCTGCTCTGGGACGGCCTGCGCGACGGCGTGATCGACCTGGTCGTGTCCGACCACTCGCCGTCCACGATCGAGCTCAAACGCCTCGACACCGGCGACTTCGGCGAGGCCTGGGGCGGGATCGCCTCCCTCCAGCTCGGCCTCTCCGCCGTCTGGACCGGGGCCCGCGCGCGCGGCTTCACGCTGGCCGACGTCGCACGCTGGATGTGTCAGGCGCCCGCCGTTCCGCTCAAAGGCAGGATCGAGACCGGGTACGACGCCGACTTCTGCGTCTTCGCCCCGGACGCGACGTTCGTGGTGGACGCGAGCACCCTGCACCACAAGCACGCCATCACCCCGTACGACGGACGCCGGCTCGACGGCGTCGTCCGCAGCACCTGGCTGCGCGGCGCCCTGGTCGACATCGACGCTGGCCCCCGAGGACGGCTGCTGACCCGAGGAGGACACGGATGACCTACTACTCTCCGAGCGGTGGGCTGCCTGCCCAGACCGACCTGACAACCGACCGCGCCGTCTTCACCGAGGCGTACGCCGTCCTGCCGCGCGGGACCATGCGCGACATCGTCACCAGCCGGCTGCCGTTCTGGAACGACACGCGGCTGTGGGTGATCGCGCGGCCGTTGTCCGGGTTCGCCGAGACGTTCTCGCAGTACATCGTGGAGGTCGCGCCGGGCGGCGGCAGTGACAGGCCGGAGACCGACCCGGGCGCCGAGGCGGTCGTGTTCGTTGTCGAGGGCAACGTGACGCTGACGGTCGCCGGTGAGAAGCACGACCTCGGGCCGGGCGGGTACGCGTTCCTGCCGCCGGCGGCCGACTGGACGCTGCACAACACCAGCGAGCGGGTCGCCCGGTTCCACCTGGTCCGGAAGGCGTACGAGCGGGTGGAGGGGATCGACGTACCCGAGCCGTTCGTCACCAACGAGGTGGACGTCAAGGGTGTGGAGATGCCGGGCACCGAGGGCCGCTGGAAGACGCAGCGGTTCGTCGACCCGGACGACGTACGGCACGACATGCACGTCAACATCGTCAGCTTCGAGCCCGGCGGCGTGATCCCGTTCCCGGAGACGCACGTGATGGAGCACGGCCTGTACGTCCTCGAAGGCAAGGCCGTCTACCTCCTGAACAAGGACTGGGTCGAGGTGCAGGAGGGCGACTTCATGTGGCTCCGCGCCTTCTGCCCCCAGGCCTGCTACGCCGGCGGCCCCGGCCGCTTCCGCTACCTGCTTTACAAGGACGTCAACCGGCACCCGAAGCTGACCCTCTAGAGACTGATCGTCACCGGGCGCTGCGGGGGATGGAGGGGGTCGGTGGCCAGGCGGGCGTGGCGTTCGACGTCGTACCGGGTGCCGTCGTAGGCGAGGCGTTGGCGTTCCAGGCCTTCGTAGAGGAAGCCGGCGCCGGCGGCCACGCTGCAGGAGGCCGGGTTGTTGGTGCGGTGGCCGAGCTCGAGGCGGTAGAGGCCGGCCTCCTGGTGGGCCCAGTTGGCGAGGGCGCGGAGCGCGTCGCGGGCGATGCCCTGGCCGCGGACCTCGGCGAGCGTCCAGTACCAGGTCCAGCCGACCTGGTGCCGGTCGATGTTCGTCACCGCGACGCACCCGATCGGGTGGTCCTCGGCGTCCGCCACGGCGTAGACGTGGCCGTTGTCCAGGTCGGCCACCCGGCCGATCCAGTCGACCGCCGACGCCGTGTCCACGATCCCGCCCTGGTTCACCATCTCGGGATCCTGGTGCGCCGCCGACAACCGCAGCGCGTCCGCCGTTCGCCACCGCCGAAGATCCAGCTGCCCCAGCGCATATCCCATCCATGAAATCTACCGCCGACGCTGCCTGGGCAAACCCTCTCCCGGCGCGTACACCCTTCCGCGCGCGGCCCCGACCCGGCCGGGGCAGGATAGGCCGCATGGCATATCTGGATTTCAGGGATCAGGTCGTCGTGGTGACCGGCGCGAGCAGCGGGATCGGGGCCGCGGCGGCGGTCGGGTTCGCCGAGACCGGGGCGACGGTCGCGCTGCACTACCACCGCAACTCCGAGGGCGCGAAGCACACGCTGGGCGCAGTCCAGACCGCCGGCGGTACGGCGACCGTCCACCAGGCGGACCTGGCCGACCCGGTGTCGGCGGGCAAGCTGATCGACGACGTGCTCGCCGAGCACGGCCGGATCGACGTGCTGGTGAACAACGCCGGTGACCTGATCAACCGCGCACCGGTCAGCGAGGTGCCGGACGAGGAGTTCCACCGGATCCTGGACGTGAACCTGACTTCGGTGTTCGCGCTCTCCCGCCGGATCGTGCCGGTGTTCCGGACCCAGGGCGGCGGCACCATCATCAACGTCACCTCGATCGCCGGCCGGCACGGCGGTGGCGGTGGCTCGGTCGTGTACGCGACCAGCAAGGGCGCGGTCAGCACGTTCACCCGCGGCCTGGCCAAGGAGCTCGCCCCCGAGGGGATCCGGGTCAATGCCATCTCACCCGGCGTGATCAAGACGCCGTTCCACGACCGGCACACCGGCGAGGAGCAGCTGAACGGCATGATCGCCACCATCCCGATGGGCCGCACCGGCACCCCGCACGAGTGCGTCGGCACCATCCTGTTCCTCGCCTCGGACGCGATGAGCTCCTACGTCACCGGCCAGATCATCGAGGTCAACGGCGGCCAGTTGATGCCCTAGGCAACCGGCCGGAACAGGGCGTTGTGGTCCAGCACGTCCCCGGTGGGCCGATACCCGAGCCGAGCGAGTACGGCGTGCAGTCGCGTTCGCGTCTCCGGCCTCTTGTCCTCCACCAGCAGGGCCCGTGGTCGCAGCCGCGTCAGGGTTTGCGTGGCTCCGGAGAGGGCAGCCAGCTCGGCGCCCTCGATGTCCATCTTCACGATGTCGAGCCGGTCGAGTCCGTGGTCCCGGGACCAGTCGCCCAGCGTGACCACGGGCACCTCCTGCACCACGGTCCCGTTGCCGTAGAGGGATCGCACACCGGCGTCAGCCTCGTCGTACCGGCTGTCCGCTCTGAGCGCCGCGTAGCTCGCGCGCTCTCCGAGTGCGGCCGGCACGATTTCCACCTGCAGGCTGTTGCGCTCCGCCCCGGCGCGGAGCTTGGCCAGGCAGTCGGTGGCCGGCTCGAACGCGATGACGCGGCCGCCACCTAGGCGCTTCAAGCGCTTGGCGGCGGTGAGCGCGTGCAGGCCGATGTTCGCTCCTACGTCGAGCATGACGTCGCCTTGCCGCAGCTCGCGCAGCAGGAATCGGCGGACAGTTGGCTCGTAGCGGCCGGCGTAGTAGAGGACTGCCTGCAGGTTGTCGCGCAGGTCCAGCTCGAGTTGCAGGCCCTGGCGTCGTACCGAGACTGTGGGAGTCGCCCAGTCGGGCGAGACCTTGACGAGCCAGGGGTTGGCGTCGGCCAGGCGGGGTGAGATGCGCAGGGCGACGCGATGTACTCCGGCGTCGGTGCGGCCCTCGATGGCTCCGGCCAGGCGGGCGGTTCGGCGGGCGGCGTGTGGGCTCAGCGCACGTGCGAGGACGTGCGCTGAGCGCCACAGCAGTTGGGTCACCTACGCCTGGTACCCGATCGCGGCCGGCCTACTGCGAGAGGGTGCGGTAGCGGTGGGCGGACAGCGGGAGGAAGACGGCGATCAGGACGAGGGGAGAGACGATCGCCGCGATCTCCGCGTGGTTGCCGATCCAGGTTGCCGTCGCTGATGGGTCCGGGTTGCCGAACAGGGCTCGGGACGCGGTAGCCGTTGCGGACAACGGGTTCCACTGGGCGATGGTGCCGAGCCAGTCGGGCATCGTCGAGGTGGCGACGAACGCGCTGGACAGGAAGCCGATCGGCCAGACCAGCACCTGCACCACGGTCACGCTCTGAGCGTTCTTCACCGACAGCCCGATGAAGATCCCGACCCACAGCAACGCGAACCGCAGCAAGAGCAGCAACCCGAAGGCCGCAAGTGCCGCCGGCAGCCCTTCATGCCAGCGCCACCCGAGCGCGAGCCCGGCCGCGGCCAGCACGATCAGAGTGACCACCGAGTCGAGCATGTCCGCGATGCACCGGCCCAGCACCACGGCCGTCGAGCTCATCGGCAGCGACCGGAACCGGTCCGTCACCCCCTTGTCCTTGTCCGTGGTCACCGCCGTCATCGTGCCCTCGAGCCCGAACAGCATCGCCAGCGCGAAGATCCCGGGCACCAGCAGTTCGTAGTACGACTCGCCCTCGGGGAAGTCCATCGCGCCGCCGAGCAGGCTGCCGAACATCAGCAGCATCAGCACCGGGAACAACCAGTTGAAGACGATCAGCCCCGGCTGGTTCCGCCAGTGCGTCAGCGTCCGCCGCGCGATCGTCCAGCTGTCCGCCAAGGTCCACCCGAGCGTACTCATCCACGTCCTCGCTTCGCTCCGGGCGCGGATGAGGACACGAGCCGCCTGTGCTTGATGATGAACTCGCTCCGCTCGTTCACGCCGCCACCTCCGGCCCGGTCAGGTGCAGGAACACTTCGTCCAGCGTCGGTCTGCGCAGCGTGATGTCCTCCGGTTCGATCTTTGCTTCGTGCAAGGAATTCGCAATCGTCACCAGCGCCCGCGTCCGGTCCTTCACCGGCACGCTGATCCGGACGTCGGTCACCCGGATCTCCCCGTCCGCCAGGGGCTTTGCCAGCTCGATCACCTGCGTCACGTCGGCGGGATCCGCCAGCACCAGGTCCAGCCAGTCGGACCCGAGCTGGGTCTTCAACTCGTCCGGAGTGCCCTCGGCCACCACCTTCCCGGCCTTGAGCATCGAGATCCGGTTCGCCAGCTGATCCGCCTCCTCCAGGTACTGCGTGGTCAGCAGCACCGTCGTCCCGCCGTCGACCAGTTGCCGGACGGCGTTCCACACCTCGATCCGGCCGGCCGGGTCCAGCCCGGTGGTCGGCTCGTCGACGAACAGCACCGACGGCGCCACGATCAGGCTGGCCGCCAGGTCGAGCCGCCGCCGCATCCCGCCGGAGTACTTCGTGACCGCCTGCCCGGCCGCCTCGGTCAGGCTGAACCGCTCGAGCAACTCGTCCGCCCGCCGGACCGAGGCCGCGTGGCCCAGGTGGTTCAGCCGGCCGAACATGACCAGGTTCTGCCGGCCGGTCAGCACCTCGTCGACCGCCGCGTACTGGCCGACGAGCCCGATCCGGCGCCGTACCTCGGCGCCCTGCCGGCGAACGTCGTACCCCGCGATCGTCGCGGTGCCGGAGTCCATCTCGAGCAGTGTGGACAGGATCCGCACCGCTGTCGTCTTGCCGGCGCCGTTGGGCCCGAGCAGGCCCGTCACGGTGCCGGCCGTGACCTCCAGGTCGAAACCGTTCAGCCCCGCCCCCTCGGTGCCGCCCTTGTAGTTCTTCCGTACGCCGACGGCCTCGATCACACGTTCCGTAGTCACTTCCCACCTCTCGCCGAATGAATCGTAGGGTGTACCGTACACCGTACGACTCAGGTACGATGCGGTCAACGACGAGCGGTTGGAGTTTGTTCCCTTGAGTCCGAAGAAGTCGGCCGCGCCCGATCCGGCGCGCAGTCTGGCGCTGTTGTGGGGCAGTCACACCAAGCCCGGCCGGTCCGGCCTGACCGTGCGCTCGATCGTCGGCACCGCGATCGAGTTGGCGGACACGCAAGGGCTCGACGCGGTGTCCATGCGGACCGTCGCGGAGCAGCTGAAAGTCGGCACGATGTCGCTCTACACGCACGTGCCGGGCAAGGGTGAGCTGACAGACCTGATGTTCGACAGCGTGTACGGCGACCTCTACGCCGACGTCGACGAGCCGGCCCGGCAGTCAGGAGGCTGGCGAGGAGCGCTGGAGTTCATCGCTCAGCGCAACTGGGACGTCCTGGTGAAGCATCCGTGGATCCACGAGGTCCCGACGATGCGGAACGCGCTCGGGCCGAACATCACCTTGAAGTACGAAGCCGAGCTCCGTCCGCTGGACGGGCTCGGCCTGACCGACGTCGAAATGGACTCCGCGCTGACGCTCGTCCTCACCCACGTCCACGGCACCGCCCGCGCGGGCGCGGAGCAACTCCGCACCCAGCGCGAGACCGGTCTGTCCGACCAGGAGTGGTGGCGGGAGATCTCACCCACGCTCACCTACGTCATGGCCGGTGCGGCCGACCGATTCCCGGTGGCCGGCCGCGTCGGCACCTCGGTCGGCGAGCACTTCCAGTCCGTCATCGATCCCGCGCATGCGCTGCAGTTCGGGCTGACCCGGATCCTGGACGGGATCGAGCTGCTGATCGCTAGCCGTTGAGCAGGTCCTCGAACGGGGTGGGGTTCTCGTACGGGTCGGCCTGGGTCGGGATCTCGTGGTGGAGGGCGGCCACCAGCTCGGTTGCGGCCTGGGCGATCCGGGTGCGGAGCTTGGTGGCGCCGCTGCCCCAGTCGGTGGAGGCGGCGTACACGCCGGTCGCGACCGGGAGCGCCTTCAGGTAGGCGAACAGCGGCCGCAGGGCGAAGTCGAGCACCAGGGAGTGCCGCTCGGTGCCGCCGGTCGCGGCGAGCAGCACGGGCTTGCCGGCCAGCGCCTTGTCGTCGAGCACGTCGAAGAACATCTTGAACAGCCCGCTGTACGACGCGCTGAACGTCGGCGTCACCGCGATCAGGGCGTCGGCCTTGGTGACCGTGTCGAGCACCTTGCCGAGCTCGGCCGTCGGGAAGCCAGTGAGCAGGTTGTTGGTCAGGTCGTGGGCGTGGTCCCGCACCTCGATCAGCTCGACCCGCGACTCGATCCCGCGACCGGACAACTCGTCGCGCACCGCGGCGGCCAGTTGGTCGGCGAGCAGCCGGGACGACGAAGGGGTCGTCAGCCCGGCCGTCACCACGGCGATCACACGCTCGGTCATACCGTCGGCTCCTCGATCGTCTCCAGGTCCCGCGCCCGCTCGGCTGCGGCCTTCAGGGAGGCGTGCGTCGGCGCGTCCGGCACGTGAGCCGGCTTCTTCGCGGCGAACTCCTTGCGCAGCACCGGCACGACCTCCTCGCCGAGGATGTCCAGCTGCTCGAGCACGGTCTTCAACGGCAGTCCGGCGTGGTCGATCAGGAACAGCTGCCGCTGGTAGTCACCGAAGTGCTCCCGGAACGTCAGCGTCCGCTCGATCACTTCCTGCGGACTGCCGACCGTCAGCGGAGTCTCCCGGCTGAAGTCCTCCAGCGACGGGCCGTGCCCGTAGACCGGCGCGTTGTCGAAGTACGGCCGGAACTCCCGGACCGCGTCCTGCGAGTTCTTCCGCATGAAGACCTGACCGCCGAGGCCGACGATCGCCTGGTCCGCGGCGCCGTGCCCGTAGTGCTCGAAGCGGCTGCGGTAGAGCTCGATCATCCGCTTGGTGTGGGTGACCGGCCAGAAGATGTTGTTGTGGAAGAACCCGTCACCGTAGTACGCCGCCTGCTCGGCGATCTCGGGTGAGCGGATCGACCCGTGCCACACGAACGGAGGTACGCCGTCGAGCGGCCGCGGCGTCGCGGTGAAGCCCTGCAGCGGCGTCCGGAACTTGCCCTCCCAGTCGACCACGTCCTCACGCCACAGCCGGCGCAGGAGCGCGTAGTTTTCGACTGCGAGCCCGATGCCGTTGCGGATGTCCTGGCCGAACCACGGATACACCGGGCCGGTGTTGCCGCGACCCATCATCAGGTCGACCCGGCCGTCGGCCAGGTGCTGCAGCATCGCGTAGTCCTCGGCGATCTTCACCGGGTCGTTGGTGGTGATCAGGGTGGTCGCGGTGGACAGCACGATCCTCGACGTCTTCGCCGCGATGAACCCGAGTTGCGTGGTGGGGGAGGACGGCACGAACGGCGGGTTGTGGTGCTCACCCTGCGCGAACACGTCCAGGCCCACCTCCTCGGCCTTCAGCGCGATCGCGACCATGGCCTTGATCCGCTCGGCCTCGCTCACCGTCTGACCGGTGGTCGGGTCCTCGGTCACGTCGCCGACGCTGAACACACCGAACTGCATCTGTCCTCCTCCAGACTGTAGTAGTTCACTATTAAACTACCTTGACCTGCACAACGCCATTCCATGGTCGGGGCATTCCCCGCGACCGGCACGCCGCGCAGCGTCAGCTCAGACGCGGTGGGGCTTGAGCAGTTCGTCGTCACCGGTGAGCGCCGCCGCGATCCGGCGGTGCTTGCCGGCCTCGTCGGGCCGCGACTGCCGCTCGAGTGTCCGCGCCAGCATCAGGTGCGCGTAGTACTCGGTCGGCTCCCGCTCGATGACCTCCAGCAGGTGCTCCTCGGCCGGCTTCAGCAAGGCCGCGTGGTAGTAGGCGCGGGCGAGCAGCAGCCGCGTGCCGACATCGTCCGGAGTCTCCTCCACCACCGGCCGCAGCGCCCGGATCGCGCCACGGTAGTCCCGCTCGTCGAAGTATTGCTGCCCGAGCCCATAGCTCAACGCACGCAGATCTTCCATCGCGAGAACCTCCTGTCTGGTGGGGACAAGACAGGAACGCCGACCGGCGCAAACCTATTCCGGCCGCACCGCGGCCGCCGCCCGGGATCGGGCTTCGAGGAACCTTTGGGCGGGGTCGCCGCCGAGATAGCCCCAGGGCTGCTCGGTCGGGCGCTCGCCGAGCTGCCGGAAGACTGCTCCCGCGGCCGCGGGATCCTCGCTCAGGCTGAAGGCCAGGGCGAAGATGTTCAGTGCCGCCGCGGATCCGGGGCGGAGGTCGGCGGCCGGGTGCCAGATCGAGTGCTCGGCGGCGGTCCGCAGGTCGGCCCGGACGTTCGGCTGGGTCATGTAGCCGGTCGTCTGGTTCGCGTCCAGTTCGAGGGTGATCTCGAGGTGCGCGAGCGCGACCAGGGCGTGCACCATGCTGCCGTCCGGGCTGCGGGTCGCGGTGTCGCGGGCGAACTGGTGCATCCACTCGTCACTGCCGAACCACTTCTTGCAGAGGGTCTGCATCCACTCGTGGTTCGCCTTCCAGTGGCTCGGGTGCCGTTTCGTCGCTTCCCGGTACCGGAACTCGCCGTCGTCCAACGGCAACTGCAGTCCGCGCGCGGTCCGGATCAGGAACGCCCACGCGGACACCTCGTCCGGGTCGCGGCTGATCACGTCGTACAGGTACGACTCGGCGAGGCGGAGGCGCTCGAAGAAGAGCTCGAAGCGATCGCGGGAGGTGTACTGCGCGCGGTAGCCGCCGCGGGCGTCCCAGGCCCAGTGCACGGCGTGCGCACCGCGGACCAGCTGCGCGAGGTTGTCATCGGACGTGTGGAACCCGATCCACCCCTGGACGCCGGGCACTGCTCCGCAGACGTCCAGGTAGAACGCGCGGTCGTCGGGGTGCTCGGTGGCGGCCAGTACGGCGCGGGCGGCGGGCCACTCGCGGTTCTCGAGGGCGTCGTACAGCCGGCGGGCGGTGGGATCGCCGAGGCACGGATCGAGAACCATGGTGGGCGGGGGAGGTGTCTTCCGTCGCCACTTCATCGGGGTCGCCTCATCTCTTGCGGTGTTCGCGGTAGGCCACGACGGCGCCGACCACGAGGATCGGGACCACGGCGGGTTCGACGACGTCGTCGAACGAGAGCCCGGTCGCCAGCGCCACCACGATCACTGCGACGAGGACCGTGAGGACCCAGAGCTCCGGCCGCTTCAGCCAGTACGCCGCCTTGTCCCGCCGGGTCACCGAGCTCTGCGGGATCGCGTCGGGCTCGCGGGCCGGCATCGGCACCCGCAGCGCAGCCGGGACCGCGGCGTCGACCGTCGCGACCGCCTGCTGCCCGTCCTTCCACAGCGCAGGCTCGATCGGAAGCTGGTAGCCGTCCCGCCGGATCAGCATCCGCCCGCCGTCGGGGTAGGCGACGACGGCGGCCAGTTCGTCGTACGACGCCGAGATCCTGTTCGTGGTGGTGTCGACATGGGCGCCACTGCGGCCCACCGTCAGCATGGCCTTGGCCACCGGGCTACCGATGTGCTTGAACTCCTGCCCCAGCGGCGCCCTGGCCCACGGCGGGCCACCGTGCCAGGTCAGCTGGGGATCGCGGCCGCCGGCGGGGTCCACCGAGACCAGCAGGCTGCTCCACATCGCGCGGGCGGCCTGCCGGACGTCGTCGACCGTCACGGCGTCGACCTCGGCGGCCAGCTGGTCGCGGTCCGTCGGCGGGCGTCCGAGCAGCACGTCGCGCGCGGCCAGGTACGGCAACCAGTTCTCGGCCGGCTCGGCCTTGATCCGCCGGAGCTCCTGATCCAGGTCGTCGCGCAGTTCGGTCGGGTCTGGACCGTGATCCCGCAGCCGGCGCAGCACGATCGTGGTCTCGGAGACGACGTTCGCCAGTGCCTCGGGCAGGATGTCCATGCCCGCACTGACCATCGCGTGGTCGCCGTCCACGAGCTCGTACGACGACCAACCGCTGTAGCCCACTCCGGCGCCGTGCCGGAAGCCGCCCTCCAGCCCGCGTCGCAGGGCCCGCGTCAAGGTGGCAGCCGCGGTCGAACGCGGCACGACACCCGACAACGCGACCGAGCCCTCAGGACCGGGGAAACCACCAGGCATCGGCTGATCGCAGGGTGTTGCACGGCTGACCGGCCAGTGTGTGCCGTCGTTGAGCGGCAACCGCAGACCCGCCGGGGGCGGACCGGTCAGGGCCAGTACGGCGTTGCCGCGGGTGTAGATGTCCGCCGCGAGCGCGCGCAGGCGATCCGCGTCGGCGGTGTACAGCCCGAACTCGTCGTACGCGGCCAGGCCGGGTCCTTGCGCTCCATAGCGCCACAGCAAGTGCGTCCCCACAGCACCGCCACCACGCGTGGCGCCCTCGGCCCGAAGCACCCGCTGCTCGTGCTCCAGGTCGGTGAAGTCCGGATCGCTCAGCCACCGGCAGGTCTGCTCGAGGAACGCGGCGATGTCCTCGGGCTCACCTTCCACGTCGAAGCTGGTGTGCAGCATGCCGACGTGCCCGTTCACCGGCGTACGGATCGTGTCCCGCCCGTGCAGGGCGAGGTGCTCGAGCAGATGCAGCCAGCCGTGGGTCGGCAGCGTCTCGTCCGCCATCCCCATCCGGAACCACAAACCGGCCCGCATCTGCTTCTCACCAGGCACCCAGTAGACGGGAACCCCGTCCACCTCCGTGACCCGCAACTCCCCACCCATGTCCCCACCCCGGTGCTCGAACCGACAGCCGCCCTATCTTGCCCGGAGAGACGCGATCCCGCTCCCCATTTCGCTCCGATTGCAGGAAGTTGCAACGCTCAGGAGCTGAGATGGGTCAGGGCGGCGTCGGTGAGGCGGTAGGTGGTCCATTCGTCCTGGGGGTGGGCGCCGAGGGACTTGTAGAAGTCGATGGCGGGGGTGTTCCAGTCGAGGACGGACCACTCGAGGCGTTCGTAGTCGTTGCGGACGCATTCCTGGGCGAGGGCGACCAAGAGGGCCTTGCCGAGGCCGGTGCCGCGGGTTTCGGGGCGGACGAAGAGGTCTTCGAGGTAGATGCCGTGGACGCCGCGCCAGGTGGAGAAGCTGAGGAACCAGATGGCGCAGCCGGCCACGGCGCCCTCGTGCTCGGCGACGTGGCAGAACACCTTCGGCTCCGGGCCGAACAGCGCGGTCTGCAGCTGCTCGGCGGTCAGCCGGCACTCATCGGGGGCTCGCTCGTACTCGGCCAGGCCGTAGACCAGTTCCACGATTGCCGGGACGTCGTCCGGCCGCGCGCGTCGTACTCGTTCGTCGGTCTGCATTGGACCATCCTGCACGCCGACTCGGCTACCGAGCATTTCTGTTAACTTACCGAGCACCTCCGCGACAAATCCCAGTCACCCGGCGCCGGAAGGCTGACAACCCGCCTTCTCCGCCCGACACAGGAGGATCCTCTATGTCCGTTTCCCGCCGCCGCTTCCTCGGCCTGAGTGGTGCGGGCTCTGCCGCCGTGCTGCTCGGCACCGGAGCCTGGGACGCCTCGACCACGTACGCCGCCCCGGCCGGCAGCGGCAACCCGTTCACCCTCGGCGTGGGCTCCGGAGACCCGCAGTACGACGGTGTCGTGCTGTGGACCCGCCTCGCCACCGACCCGTACGCCGTGGACGGCAAGGGCGGCATGCCCGCCAAGCCGGTCCGGGTCGAGTACGAGATCGCCCGCGACCCGAACTTCCGGCAGGTCGTCCGCCGGTCCAGCGTCGTCGCCACCCCGGAGCTCGGCCACTCGGTGCACCCCGAGGTCCGCGGCCTCCAGCCGGACCACGTGTACTACTACCGCTTCCGCACCGGCTCCGAGGTCTCGCCGACCGGCCGGACCCGGACCACGCCGCACCCGTTCGCGTCGCCGCGTGAGCTCCGGTTCGCGTTCGCGTCCTGCAACGCCTGGCAGGACGGCTTCTACACCGCCTACCAGCACATGGCCGACGAGGACCTCGACCTGGTCGTCCACCTCGGTGACTACCTGTACGAGTCCGGCGTGAGGACGAACCGGCGTGGGGTCGAGACCGACCCGCGGTTCCACGGCGAGACGTTCGACCTGGCCCGCTACCGGCTGCAGTACGCGCTCTACAAGACTGAGGCGCCGCTGCAGGCCGCGCACGCGCAGTTCCCGTGGGTCCAGACCATCGACGACCACGAGGTGGAGAACAACTGGGCCGGCGACCTGTCCCAAGCGGACACCGAGCCGGACCAGGACCCGGTGGTGTTCCGGGCCCGCCGCGCGGCCGCGTTCCAGGCGATGTACGAGAACATGCCGCTGCGGCACGACCAGATGCCGTCCGGCCCGTCGGTCCGGCTGCACCGGCGGCTCCCGTACGGGCGGCTGGCCGACATCACCATGCTGGACACCCGCCAGTACCGCTCCGACCAGCCGTGCGGCGACGGTGACTCGTCGACCTGTGACGACCGGTTCAACCCGGACAACACGATGCTCGGCGGCAAGCAGCGGGCCTGGCTGCTGGACGGGTTCAAGCAGTCGAACGCCCGGTGGCAGATCCTCGGCAACCAGGCGCCGATGGGCCAGACCGACTGGACCCCCGGCCCGGAGACCCGGGTCTGGCTGGACCCGTGGGACGGCTACGTTGCCGAGCGCAACCAGGTGCTCGGCGCCGCGCAGGACAGCGGGGTCCGCAACCTGGTGGTCATCACCGGCGACCGGCACCAGAACTACGCGCTCGAGCTCAAGCGGGACTACGCGAACCCGGACTCGGCGGCCGTCGGCACCGAGTTCGTCGGCACGTCGATCACCAGCGGTGGCGACGGCGCCGACATGACCCCGCAGGGGCTGCAGTTCCTGGAAGCCAACCCGCACCTCAAGTTCTTCAACTCGCAGCGCGGCTACGTCCGCGTCACCGTGAACCAGAAGGAGTGGCGCTCCGACTACCGCGTCCTGCCGTACGTCACGAAGCCCGACGCGCCGATCAGCACGCGGGCATCGTACGTCGTCGAGGACCGCAACCCGCACGTGCACGCATCCTGAAACGGCGAGGACCCCGGCACCGGCGCGCCGGGGTCCTCCCCTTTCACTTCCGCGCGAAGAGGCCGAGGGCGTCGTACGCGATCCAGGAACCGTTGTCCTTGAACAACTCGAGCACGTTCTGCCCGGTCCTGAAGAGGGCCCGCGGCAACGGCTGCTCGAGGTACGACGGCTTCAGCGGCGAACCCGGATAGGTGCTGTCGGCAATCGTCGACCCCTTGGTCGCGCCGTTGGCGAACGTCAGCCGGCCGACCTGGGTCCCGTTCACAGTCAGTACGGCGGTGCCCGCCAGGCTGGCGTGGCTGTCGATCAGCCACAATGCCAGGTCGAGATCCTGCTCCGGTGCAGCGGCAAGGTCGAACCGCAGCGTCGCCTTGTGGTTCTTCGACCCGGCCCACTTGTCGGCCGGACCTGGCAGCAGGTACGACCAGTCGGCCGACGGGGTCGACGTACCGAAGGTGTAGTCGACGTCCGACGGGAAGCGCGTCGGATAGCTCGCGTAGCCGTTCGGCGACAGCGCTAGTTCGGAACCCTTGCCGTCGAAGGTGCCCACGGTCGCCACGGGGACACCCGAGATCGTGACCGAGGTCAGGTTGGTCGCGGAGGCCGTCGCCGACGGTTTCGACTTGTTGCCGGCAGCATCGACCGTCACGACGCGGTACGTCCGGGTCACGCCGGTGAAGCCCAGGCCGCGATGAACGAAGTGTGGGTAGACGGTCTTGCCGGCCAGCTCGTAGGAGCCGTTGGTCAGCACGTATACCGCGTAGTGGTCGACGACCGCTGCCCACGACACCGGTTTCCAGTCGAGGGTGATGGTGCCGAGCTGGCCGCTGCCGGTCAGGTCGGTGATGGCGGGCGGACGGTTCATCACAGGGCCTCCAGACGGGGCGCGCCGGCGGGTGAGCGGAACGCCGCGGCAACCCGCGGTTCGGCGTTCGCGTCGGCCTCGATGTACGGGAAGTTGACGAACTCCGCGGTCAGTTCGGAGCGGGTCAGCGTCGTGTGCACGTAGCCGCGCCGGGCGTTGTAGAACTTCACGTACGGGTGCTGGAGCCAGTCCTTCGCGTACTGGTCGGTGTCCGCGCCGTCCCCGTCGGACCCGATCGACGAGCACACCAGTTCGACGCCAATCGTCGGCGAGGCCGGGTCCGCGAAGTCCGCCTTCAGCTCGGACGCCACGTGCCGGTGGATGTCGCCGGTGAGCATGACCGCGTTCCCGGCCCGTTGCAGCTCCGCGAGGAGTCGGCGCCGGTTCGCCGGGTAGCCGTCCCACTGCTCGATCCGGTCGTCGGTGATCGCGGTGAGGACGACGCCGCCGGCCAGGACGTTCCAGGTCGCGCGGGACCGCCGCAGGCCGTCGTACAGCCACTTCTCCTGCTTGGCACCCAGGATGGTGCGCTGCTCGGACTGCCGGTCCGCCTCGTCCACCGGCACCGGGTCGCGGTACTGGCGGTTGTCCAGGAGGTTGAGCCGGGCGAGCGTCCCGACGTCGTACCGCCGGTAGACCTGGGTGTCCGGGCCCTCGGGCAGGCTGCCGAGCCCGATCGGCAGGTTCTCGTAGAAGGCGCGGTAGGCGACCGCGCGGCGATGGATGAACAGCTCCGGTGGGATCCCGTAGATCGAGTTCGCTGCGCCGTAGTTGTTCTGCACCTCGTGGTCGTCCCAGACGTTCAGCCACGGCGCGGCGGCGTGCGCGGCCTGCAACTCGGGGTCGGTCTTGAACAGGCTGTACCGCAGCCGGTACTGCTCGAGGGTCTCGATCTCCACCCCGTGTTCGGGGCCGACCGTCACGCCCTCGCGCCAGAGGTTGCCGCCCGCGACGATGCCGTACTCGTAGATGTAGTCGCCGAGGAAGAACACCGCGTCCGGCGCCCGGCGGGCGATGTCCCGGTATGCCGGGAAGTGGCCGTGGTACCACGCCTGGCACGACGCGGTGGCGAAGCTGAACCGCGAGCCGTGCACCGGCAGCGTCTTCGTGCGGCCGACCGGGCTGAGCTGGGTGCCGACGCGGAAGCGGTAGAAGTACTCGCGCTCCGGCCGCAGCCCACGCACCTCGGGATGTACGGCGTGTGCCAGCTCAGGCGTCGCGATGGCGAGTCCTCGTCGTACGACTCGCTTGAAGGAGCTGTCCTCGGCCACCTCGTACTGCACCGGCACGTGGTCGGCGCGCATCCCGCCGTGCCCGTCAGCGGCCAACGGCGTCGGCGCAAGCCGGGTCCAGAGCACGAAACCGTCAGGCCGCGGATCACCGGAGGCGACCCCGAGTGCGAACGCACCCGACGGAATCGGACGCCCAGGAGTGGCGTCCGCACTCGCCGGCGCGGACACCCCCAGCGCGACACTCGCAGCGCTGAGCCCAGTGAGCTGAAGGAAGGTACGACGTGTGGGCGGTGGAGGCACGGACGGAGCTCCAATCAGGGGAGGACTTGCGTCACATTCTTACGTAAGTCTCGTCCGGAATGTCAGCCGTTGACGGGAAGTCGCCAAAGATTCAGCAACCGGAGTGCTGGGTGTTTGCGAAGATTCCTGTTGGAAGTCTGAGTGGTGGCGCGGGAGGCTTGACGGCATGGCAGCTCAGACGAAGAAGACGCGTCGGATCGGCGACGTGGAGGTCAGCGGGATCGGGCTCGGCGCGATGCCGATGTCGATCGAGGGCCGGCCCGACGAGGCCCGGTCGATCGCGACCATCCACGCCGCGCTCGACGCCGGCATCACCCTGATCGACACCGCGGACGCGTACCACCTGACCGCGACCGACGTCGGACACAACGAGTCCCTGATCGCCAAGGCGCTGGCGTCGTACGGCGGTGACACCTCCGGCGTCCTGGTCGCGACCAAGGGCGGGCACCTGCGGCCGGGTGACGGGCGGTGGACGCTCGACGGCTCGCCGCAGCACCTGAAGGAGGCGGCCGACGCGTCGCTGAAGCGGCTCGGCGTCGACGCGATCGGGCTGTACCAGTTCCACCGGCCGGACCCGAACACGCCGTACGAGGAGTCGGTCGGCGCGATCCGCGACCTGCTCGACGCGGGCAAGATCCGGATGGCCGGGATCTCGAACGCGAACCCGGCGCAGATCCAGCTGGCCAACGAGATCCTCGGCGGCCGGCTCGTCTCTGTGCAGAACCAGTTCTCGCCGGCCTTCCGGTCCAGCGAGCCCGAGCTCGAGTTCTGCGACCAGCTCGGGATCGCGTTCCTGCCCTGGTCCCCGCTCGGCGGCATCTCGAACGCCGGTGAGCTCGGCGCCAAGCACCCCGCCGTCCACCAGCTCGCGAACGAGCTCGGCGTCAGCCCGCAGCGCGTCACGCTCGCGTGGATGCTGGCCAAGTCGCCGTACGTCATCCCGATCCCCGGCTCCAGCCGCCCGGAAACGATCCTCGACTCCTACGCCGCCCTGGACCTCGACCTCACCCCAGACCAGGTCGCCACCCTCGACGCGGCCTGAGCACCGGACCGTCCGGCTGCGACGTCAGGCGCGGTGTTGTTTGGCTTCGTACATGGCCTGGTCGGCGGTGTGGAGGAGGGTGTCCAGGTCGGTGGTTTCGGGGGTGATGGGGGCGGTGCCGATGCTGGTGCTGACCTGGACGGTGATGTTGGGGAGGGGGCGGCTGACGGCGGTCTCCAGGCGGGCGATCAGGGCGGCCAGGTCGTCGTCGGCGATGTCCTCGGCGAGGACCGCGAACTCGTCGCCGCCGAGACGGGCCACGGTGTCGCCGTGGCGGACCTCGCTGGCCAGCCGGCCCGCGATCTCGCGCAGTGCGTGATCGCCGGCCTCGTGACCGTAGCTGTCGTTGACCAGCTTGAAGTGGTTCAGGTCGCAGAACAGCAGGGCGCCGCGGCGGCCGGTGGCGCGGGTCCGCTCCAGCGCGGCGGCGAACCGGTGCTGCAGCAGGCGACGGTTCGGCAGTCCGGTGAGCGGGTCGTGGGCGGCGTGGTGGCGGAGCTCGCGCTCGGCGTCCTTGCGGGCGGTCACGTCGTCGATCTGGATCAGCAGGATCCGCGACTGCCCCTTGGCGCCGACGATGGCCGCCGTGCCGCCGAGCCAGATGTCGTTGCCGGCCGGCGGCGAGAAGATCCGCTCGAACCGGTACGTGCCATTGCCGGCCGCAACCTTCTCGAGCTCCTCCCGGGACAGCGACGGGTCCTCGTCGCGCAGGAACTCCAGCAGCCGGGCGCCGACGAGCCGGTCGGCGGCGTACCCGGTGATCCGGCAGAAGGCGTCGTTCACGCGCAGGATCCGGCCCTCCTCGGGCCCGTCCAGGGCGACCGTCGCCATCCCGTTCCCGGCCCCCTCGAACACCATCCGGAACGTCGTCTCGCTGGCCTCCAGCCGGGCCTTCTCGGCCAGCAGTTGATCGGTCAGCCGGGCCTTGTCGATGGCCAGCCCGGCCTGGGTGGCGAAGATCTCCAGCAGCTCCCGGTGGATCGGCCCGGGCCGCCGCTGGTCCTCCGGCAGGTCGACCGCCAGCATCCCGACCAGGTCGCCGGCCGGCGAGTACAGCGGCGCGAACAGCGCGTCCAGCGGATGCCACGCGGCCGGGTCGTCGGACACCGGTACGTCGGGCACCCAGCCGACCACCTCGCCTTCCGGCAACCGCTCGTGCGGCACGAAGCGGAGCCGGCCCCACTCGTCGGCGATCGCGAACTCGGCGTCGAAGATGTCCGCCGAGCTGACCGTGCCGAGCAGCGCTTCGCGGGCCTCCGGCGACCCGGCGACCGCGATCACCTCGAACTTCCCGTCCGGCTGCCGCAGGTTGAGCACGGCGATCCCGAACCCGAGTCCGGTCACGACGCCCTCGACGACGGCCTGCAGGGTTTCGGCCAGGCTGCGCCCCGCCCCCATCCGCGCGCTCACCTCGTACAGGCGCCGCACGGCCGTCAGCCGAACAGTCGGTTCGTTCTGCACGCGACGAGCTTAGGACGATCTCACCCGATGTGAGCAGTTGTAACCAACGCTGATCCGGTTAAGCGTTTGGCTCAGAACCGGAGATCGGACAGTCCGCGGTAGCTCCGCTCGGCGGACTGCCAGGCGTCGGCGGGCTTGTCGTGCTCGACCAGCCACTGCTCGACCCCGCCGTCGCCGGCGTAGGCGAACATCGCGGCGAAGTCGAGCTTGCCGGCGCCGACGTCCTCCCACGAGCCGTCCTCGGCCATGTCCTTGACATGCAGTGCCGGATATCGGCCCGGGTGGTTCCGGAAGTAGTCGATCGGGTCCTTGCCGCCGTTGACCACCCAGTACAGGTCCAGCTCGAAGCCGAGCAGCTCCGGGTCCACCTCGAGCAGGATGTCGAACAGCACCTGCCCGTCGACCTCGTCGAAGTCCCGGCCGTGGTTGTGGAAGAGCAGCTTCAGGCCGGCGTCCCGAGCCGCCTTGCCCGCCTCGGTGAACGCGGCGGCCGCCGTACGGAACCCCTCCACCGAGTGCTGCTCGGACGGAATTGACGGTACGACGACCCACTTCGCACCCAGCGTCGTGGCGTCGGCCAGCGCGCCGGCCCAGTCGTCGGCCATCCGGTCGTACTTCACGTGCTCCAACACGATCGCCAGCCCGGCCTCGTCCGCGAAGGACCGGATCTTGTCCGCGGAGTGACCGAACCGGCCGCTCACGCCAACCGTGCGGTACCCGATGGCGGCCAGCCGCTTCAGTGTTCCCGGATAGTCCTCGGCCAGCACATCCCGCATTGTGTACAGGTGCATCCCGATGCCGTCGGCGGGGATAGTCATACAGGCAGCTCCTCGGTAGCTAGACGACGTGCTCCTGGTACCGCTCCAGCGCCAGGTCGAAGACCTCCTGACCGGGCGCGTCCCACAGTTTCTGGTTGAAGATCTCGACCTCGATCGGCCCGTCGTACCCGGCCGCGTCACAGGCCTCGCGCAGCCGGCGCAGCTCGATCGAGCCGTCGCCCATCATGCCGCGGCCGAGCAGCGTGTCCTCGGGCAGCGGCACGACCCAGTCGCTCACCTGGTAGGACAGGATCCGCTCACCGGCCCGCTCGATCTGCCGGTAAACGTCCGCGTCCCACCACAAGTGGTAAGCGTCCACGATCACGCCGACCTGCGACGCCGGGAACTGCTCGGCCAGGTCGAGGGCTCCGGACAGCGACGACACCACGCACCGGTCCGAGCAGAACATCGGGTGCAAGGCCTCGACCGCAAGCTTCACGCCACGTTCCTCGGCGTACGGCGCCAGCTCGGCCAGACCGTCCCGGACCATCGCCCGGGCTCCGTCGATGTCCCGTGACCCCGGCGGCAGGCCGCCGCTGACGAGCACGAGCACGGAGGTGCCGATCGTCGCCGCCTCGTCGATAGCGCGGCGGTTGTCCTCGATCTTCGCCTTCCGCTCGACCGGGTCGGTCGCGGTGAAGAACCCGCTCCGGCACAACGACGACACCTTCAGGCCGGCGTCCGCGACCAGCTTGGCCGCCTGGTCGACGCCGTATTCCTGGATCGGCTCACGCCACAGGCCGATCCAGGACAGCCCGGCCTTCGCGCTGGCCGCGACGACATCCTCGAGCGGCCAGTACTTCGTCGTCGCCTGGTTCAGGCTGTAGCGGTTCACGCGTCCACACCACCCACACGCAGCAGCTGCCGGAACCGCGACACGGCCAGCTCCGGATTCGTCAGTACGCCGGCTTGGTCAGCGAGCCGGAACGTGTCCGCCAGATGCGGCAGCGACCGCCCGGTCTGCAGGCCACCGACCATCGAGAACCCAGGCTGGTGGCCGTTCAGCCACGCCAGGAAGGCGATTCCGGTCTTGTAGTAGTACGTCGGCGCCGAGAAGATCTGCCGGGACAGCGCAACGGTCGGCTCGAACACCTCGTCGTACCGCTGCAGGTCGCCGTCGTCGAGCGCCTTCAACGCGGCCGCGGCCGCCGGGGCGATGGCCGCGAAGATGCCGAGCAGCGCGTCGCTGTAAGCGTTGTCGTCGCCCTTGATCAGGGAAGGGTAGTTGAAGTCGTCGCCGGTGTAGAGCCGCACGCCCTCGGGCAGGCGGTTGCGCAGGGCAACTTCACGCGAGGCCTCGAGCAGCGAGACCTTGATGCCGTCGACCTTCGCGATGTTGTCGCCGATCAGCTCGACCACCACGTCGGCGGCAGTGTCGAGTGAATCGCTGCCCCAGTAGCCGTCGAGCGCCGGGTCGAACATGGCACCCAGCCAGTGCAGGATGACCGGGCGGGACGACTGGCTCAGCAGCCGGTCGTACACCTTCCGGTAGTCGTCCGGCGAGGTCGCCGCCGCACACAGGGCCCGGCTGGCCATCAGGATCGGCTGTGCGCCGACCTCCTCGGCGACCGCCAGCTGCTCCTCGTAGGCGCCGATCACGGTCTCCAGCGCATGGTTGCCTGCGGCAAGTTGATCCGTGCCGACACCGACCGCGATCCGGCCGTTCGGAGCCTCTGCGGCGGACCGCCGGATCAGCTCCTGCGTCGCCGGCCAGTCCAGACCCATCCCGCGTTGCGCGGTGTCCATCGCCTCCGCGACCGACAGCCCGAGCGACCACAGGTGCCGCCGGAACTCCAGCGTGTGCTCCCAGTCGACCACCGCGGGCTGCCCCGGCGAGTTGTCACCCAGCGGGTCCGCCACGACATGGGCCGCCGCGAAGGCCAGCCGGCTCCGGGCCGGCTCATAGGTGCCCTGAGCAACCGGTTCGCCGGCCAGCTGGTAGGTGCCCAGCCCGTCCGGGCCGGGCAACCGCAGTGAAAGCGTCACGGCTTTGCCTCGAGGTCGAGCGGCGGCACCTCGAGCTTGCGGCCCTCGCGCCACGACTGCAGGCCCAGCTCGGCGAGCTGCACACCCTTGGCGCCCTCGACGAAGTCCCAGGTGAACGGCGCGTCGTCGACCACGTGCCGCAGGAACATCTCCCACTGCACCTTGAAGCCGTTGTCGAAGTCCTCGTTGTCCGGCACCTCGGCCCACTGATCCCGGAACTGCTCGGTGGCCGGCAGGTCCGGGTTCCAGACCGGCTTCGGCGTCGCCGAGCGGTGCTGCGCCCGGCAGCGGCGCAGGCCCGCGACCGCGCTGCCCTCGGTGCCGTCGACCTGGAACTCGACCAGCTCGTCGCGGAACACCCGGGTGGCCCAGGACGAGTTCATCTGGGCAACGATGCCGCCCTCCAGCTCGAAGACGCCGTACGCCGCGTCGTCCGCGGTGGCGGTGTACTCCTGGCCCTGCTCGTCGTACCGGGTCGGGATGTGGGTGGCGCCCTGGCAGTAGACCGACTTGACCTCGCCGAAGATCTGGTCGAGCACGTACCGCCAGTGGCAGAACATGTCGACGATGATGCCGCCGCCCTCTTCGGACTTGTAGTTCCAGGACGGCCGCTGCGCCTCCTGCCAGTCGCCCTCGAAGACCCAGTAGCCGAACTCGCCGCGGACCGAGAGGATCTGGCCGAAGAACCCGCCGTCCACCAGCCGCTTCAGCTTCCGCAGGCCGGGCAGCGACAGCTTGTCCTGGACCACGCCGTTCTTCAGCCCGGAGTCGCGGACCAGGCGGGCCAGGTCGACGGCGGCCTCCAGGCCCTCCGCGATCGGCTTCTCGCAGTAGATCGCCTTGCCGGCCTCGACCGCCGCGCGGACACCCTTCTCGCGCAGCTGGGTCAGCTGGGAGTCGAAGTAGATCTCCACGTCCGCCTCGGCCAGCGCCTCGGCCAGGTCGGTGGTCCACCGGGTCAGGCCGTAGGTCTCCGCGATCCGGCGCAGCTTGAGCTCGTTGCGGCCGACCAGGATCGGCTCGGGGATGATCATGCTGCCGTCGGCGGCCGGGATGCCGCCCTGCTCACGGATCGCCACGATGGAGCGCTCGAGGTGCTGGCGCAGGCCCATCCGGCCGGTGACTCCGTTCATCACGATGCCGATGCGTCGCTCGTTCACAGTCTTGCCTCTCACGAAGTGATGTCGTAGATGTCGAGGCGACCGCACATGCCGTGCCGGCCGAACTCGGTAGGGGCGGGAAGTCGATGGAGCTCAGCGGTCTGCAGGTGCGGCGCCGTGCCGGCCTCGAGGGCGTCCAGCGCCGCGCCGGTCTCGTCGGCGAGCCGGCGGGCGCCCTGCTCCCAGCGGCGGCGCCAGTCGGCGAGCTGCGGCTGGACGATCTGGACCGCGGCCGCGTAGAAGTCGTCGAGCGCGGTCGGGCCCTGCGCCTCGCACGACTCCCGCAGTACGGCGAAACCCTCGAGCGC
Source organism: Kribbella sp. NPDC050470 (assembly GCF_044458365.1). Lineage (NCBI taxonomy): Bacteria > Bacillati > Actinomycetota > Actinomycetes > Propionibacteriales > Kribbellaceae > Kribbella > Kribbella sp. NPDC050470. The sequence goes on from NZ_JBITHV010000004.1 coordinate 77,519, forward strand.
GAGGTCGCGGCGGGCCATCGCGGACGCGGTCCGGGCCTCACCTTCACCGGTGAGGGCGGTCGCCTGCAGGTACGTCTCGCGGTCGGTCAGGTGCTCGGGCGGCAACGTCAGTACGGCGTCGCCGGCCTCGGGGAGTCCGGAGTTCGACATCAGGGTGAGGATCTGCAGCCCGCCGTCGTTCACCAGTCGGTGGATGGTGCCGGGGTCGAACCAGACCACGGCGCCGGCCTGCAGCGGGGTCTCGGCGAAGCCCTTCGGCGTCAGCGTCTGGACCGCGCCGGTGCCGGCGATCACGTAGTACCCCTCGGAGCAGGCGAGGTGGACGTGTGGCGTCCCACCGACCAGGCCGTCCGGGGCCTCGACGTCGTACACCGACAGCCGCGAGATGCCGATCCCGCCCGGGAGCGCCACCGCAGCACCGGGCTCGAACTCGCACATGCCGAAGCCTCCCTCGCCATCCGCCTTGGAAAGGGCTTTCCAGGGCTTGTGACCGCAACCTTAGGTGTGCTGTCACGACGAGTCAACCTGTAACGGAAAGCGATGTCCGACCGCATCCGGACAACGGTGTCAGGCGAGCGGTTCCGGAACCGTCGTCATCCAGGCGTGTGCGCTGGGTAGTCAGGAGGCCGTTCGGACCCCGGCGACGGCCTCGGCCCAGCGGGTACGGCGGTCGGCGCGAGAGGCAGCGTCGATCGCCGGCTCGAAGGTGCGTGCGGTGCGCCTATCAGCCCAGCCTGTCGTCTCGCCGAGGGTGGTCCAGGCGAGCTCGGCGGCGCCTAGCGCACTGACCTCGGCGACGTCCGATGCCTCGACCGGGTGACCGAGCAAATCGGCCTGGGTCTGCATCAGCAGACCTGAGACGGTCGCGCCGCCATCGGCCCGAAGTCGCCCGGGCGTGCCCGGGATGGTGTCGACGATGTCGCAGATCTGGTGCGCGACCGCGTCCACGGATGCCCGCGCGATGTGCGCGCGAGTGGTCGAACTGCTCATCCCGGTCAGCGCCGCGCGGGCGTCGCGATCCCAGTGCGGCGCCCCGAGTCCGGCGAACGCCGGCACGAGTACGACGCCGCCCGCATCCGGCACGGTGTCCGCCAACTCCACCAGCGCCCCGACATCGGGCAGTCCGAGCATGCCGGCCGTCCACGCGAGCGCGGCGCCGGACGACACGATGTTCCCTTCGAGCGCGTAGAGCGGCTGATCCGTCAACCACGCGAGCGTGCAACCGTCCGCGACGAACGCGTCGACCGGCGTCATCACGGACGACCCGGTCCCGTACGTCGCCTTGATCATCCCGGCTCGCGTGCAACCCTGCCCGTACATCGCCGCATGCGAGTCGGCCAGCACGGCGACGATCGGGATCCCGTCGGCGAGTCCCGGAACGCCTTTGGTGTGGCCGAATCCGCCGTTCGACGGCCGGACCTCCGGCAGCACCGACCGCGGTACGGCGAAGGCGTCGAGCAACGACGCGGACCAGTCGAGGTCGAGAACGTCGTACAGCAAGGTGCGTGACGCGTTGCCGGCTTCTATTAGATGCTCTTGGCAACCAGTCAGCCGGTGGACCAGCCAGGAGTCGACGGTGCCGACGCGATCGGGTTTCGAGTTCTCGAGTAGCCAGTGCAGCTTGGGTGCGGAGAACATCGCGTCCACCCGCAGTCCGGTGCGCTCGCGGACCAGGTCATCGAGCTCGACTGGAAGCGTGGCGCACCAGGCGGTCGTCCGGACGTCCTGCCAACCGATCACCGGTCCGACCGCCTCGCCCGTGTCCCTCCACCCGACGACCGACTCACGTTGTGTGGACAAGGCGATTCCGGCCACCTCAACCGCGCCGGCGGACTCCAAGCACGCCGAGATCGCAGCGAGCACGCTCTGCCAGATGCCTTCGGCGTCCTGCTCGGCCCACCCGGGGTGTGGCGTCGAGAGGCCGACCGGGGCGGATCCGGTGGACAGCACGGCGCCGTCCGCGGCGACGAGCACCGCCTTGGAGTTGGTCGTGCCCTGGTCGACCGCAAGCACGGCAGATCCACCCACGTCGAGCGCCCTCCCGATTGGACAACTTTCAACTGAGGTCTTGACGGGACTCTAGCCCCGTGGTGAAACTCAGGTCGACAGGTTATGCACTATTGAATATCTATTCAAAGATTGGATCTCAGGGTGGCGAAGCCGAGTAGACGCCGGGTGATCATCAACACGGACGCCAAGAACGAGGCGGACGACCAGTTCGCGATCGTGCACGGGCTGTTGTCGCCCACCTTCGACATCCGCGGGCTGATCGCCGCGCACTTCGGGACCCGGCGGTCGGACCGGAGCATGGAAGAGTCGCGCGAGGAGATCGAGCTGCTGCTGGACCTGATGGACCTGACCGGCCAGGTCCCGGTCGCGGACGGGGCGCCGACCGGGATCCCGGACGAGCAGACCCCGCTGGACTCGCCCGGCGCCCGGCTGATCATCGAGGAGTCCAAGCTGGCCTCGAAGGACGACCCGCTGTTCGTGTCGTTCCTCGGCCCGCTGACCGACATGGCCTCGGCGATCCTGCTCGACCCGGAGATCGTGCACCGGGACGTGATCGTGATCTGGATCGGCGGCCGGGGCTACGACGGCTACACGACGTACCCGGGGATCGAGTTCAACCTGTCCAACGACATCCACGCCGCGAACGTGGTGTTCGGCTCCGGGATGACGGTCTGGCAGGTGCCGAGCGACGTCTACACGAAGGTCTCGGTGAGCTACGCGGAGCTCGACGAGAAGATCGGCGACGCCGGGCCGCTCGGCAAGTACCTGATCGAGCAGCTGCACGAGTGGAACGCCACCCACCACGGCGAGCCGATCGAGTCCCGGTCCCTCGGTGACTCACCCGCGATCGCCCTGATGCTCTTCCCCCGCAGCGGGGACATGCGGGTCCGGCCGGCGCCGCGCTTCGGCGTGGACGGCTGGTACCTGCCCGGGACCGACAACCCCATCAGCGTCTGCGAGCACGTCGACGTCCGGTTCCTGCTGGAAGACATGTTCGCCAAGATCCGCCGCTTCGCCCGGCAAAGGAGCACTCAATGAACACCTTCACCCGCCGTGGATTCCTCGGTCTCACGTCCGCCGCCGCAGCCGGCGTCGGTCTGTCCGCCTGCACCGGCGGTGGCACGTCGACCAGCGGGAGCGGCGGCGCCACCGGCGCGGCCTCGAACAATCTGCGCCTGTTCACCTACGAGGGCGACGAGACGATCGGCCTGCTGCGGGCGCAGGTCAAGAAGTTCGACGAGCAGAACGGTACGACGACGACCGTCGACAGCCTGCCCGGCTCGGGGGCGGCGGTGTACCCGGACAAGCTGCGCACCGAGCTGCTCGGTGGCAAGGGCCCGGATGTCTGGCGGATCTGGGGCGGCCAGATCGGGGCGCCGTTCGCGAAGGCGAAGCAGTCGCTGGACCTGTCGCCGTACTACTCCAAGTACGGCTGGGACTCGAAGATCAACACCGCGGCGATCGGCGGCATGACGTTCGACGGCGTGAAGTCCGGGGTGCCGTTCGTCTCCCTCGGCATCGGCGCCTGGTACAACAAGTCGCTGTTCGCGAAGGCCGGCGTGAGCGGCCCGCCGACGACGTACGCCGAGCTGGAGGCGATCAACGACAAGCTCGTCGCGGTCGGGGTGACGCCACTCGGCACCGGCGGCAAGTACGGCTGGCATGTGATGCGGCTGTTCGAGTACCTGCTCGAGCACACCGCCGGCCCGGAGCTGCACGACAAGCTGCTGACCGGCGACGAGAGCTGGGACCGGCCCGAGGTGGTCGAGGCGTTCGCGCTGTTCAAGAAGTGGCAGGACAAGAAGTGGGTGCCGCAGGGCGCGCTGGGTCTCGACCCGGCCGACATCGAGCCGGCGTACGTCCAGGGCAAGACGGCGTACACGATCACGGGGCCGTGGACCGAGGCGGCCGCGATCCTGACCGCGAAGAAGAGCCCGGCCGCGTTCGGCAACTTCGAGCTGCCCACCGACCAGCAGCCGGCCCGGCACTCGGGTTTCGTCGAGGGCTACATGATCAACGCCAAGACCGGGAACGCCGACAAGGCCGCGGCGCTGATCGACTTCATCGTGAAGCCCGAGACGCAGAAGGCGATGCAGGTCAGCGCCTCGACGGTCAAGGGCGCCGAGCCGGACCCGAAGGCGCTGCCGCTGTCGGCGGAGTGGGCGCAGAAGTACGGGAGCAACCCGTTCTACACGATCCAGGACCAGGCCTTCCCGAAGAAGGAGGCGGACCAGTACTTCAGCGTGCAGAGCGACCTGCTGCAGGGATCGGTCACGCCGGAGGCCGCGGCGAAGAAGATGCAGGAGATCGTCTCCGCCTGGGCGAAGGGCTGAGTAGGGCTGATGGCGACGGTCGCACTGTCCAAGCCTGCCAAGGCCGCGAAGGCCAAGAAGGGTGGCAAGTGGTCACCCTGGTTGTTCGCCCTGCCCGCCTTGGTGGTGTACGTCGCGTTCCTGGTGTACCCGGCGTTGTCGTCACTGTGGTTCAGCCTGACCGACTGGGACGGCCTGAGCGCGACGTACAACTTCGTCGGGCTGCAGAACTACGTCGACCTGCCCAAGGACCCGGTCGTGGTCACAGCGGTCCGGAACAACGTGATCTGGACCGTCGTGACGATCGCGGTCCCGACGATCATCGGGCTCGCGCTGGCGATCGCGCTGAACGGCAAGGTGCACGGCAAGCCGATCCTGCGGCTGATCTTTTACACGCCCGCCGTCCTCCCGCTGGTCTCGATCGCCTCGATCTGGGGCTGGCTGTACAACCCGCAGTACGGCGCGATCAACTCGTTCCTGCGGCTGCTCGGGCTGGACGGGCTGGCGCAGCCGTGGCTCGGGCAGGACTCGACCGCGTTGTGGGCGGTGATGGTGCCGGCCATCTGGTTGCGCACCGGCTTCCCGATGCTGCTCTACCTGGCCGCCCTGCAAGGGATCCCGAACGAGCTCTACGAGGCCGCGACGGTCGACGGTGCGAGCCGTTGGCAACAGTTCTGGCACGTGACGATGCCGAGCCTGCGGCCGGCCCACTACATCGTGCTGGCGTTGTCGCTGATCGACTCGTTCAAGGTCTTCGACATGATCTACGCGATGACGTACGGCGGCCCCGGTACGGCGACGCAGGTGATGGGGACGTGGATGTACGCCAACGTCTTCCAGTACTACCAGGCCGGTTACGGCACCGCGATCGCCGTGGTGATCACCCTGGTGGCGGTCGCCGTCGGCATCCCGTACGTCCGGTCCCAGACGAAGGAGGCGTCATGACTGTGCTGAATGCCGCGCTGCCGCGCGGCAGGTCATGGGGCTGGAACTCCCGGCCTTCCCTCGTCTCTCCAGTCGCTTCGCTCCCTCCGTTCCTCAGTCCAGGCCGGGAGGCCCCATGACCTCGATCGCACCCGTGCGGGTCGACGCGCCCGTCGTACTGCAGCAGACCGAGCCGGTCAGCCAGGAGCCGAAGGGCCGCAAGGGCCTGGTCATCACGCTGGTGCTCGTCGTGGTGGCGCTGTTCTGGATCTCGCCGCTGGCGTTGCTGGTGATCACCGCGGTCCGGCCGCTGTCGGACTTCATCGGCAACGGGCCGCTGTCCTGGCCGGACCAGTTCACCTGGTCGAACTTCAAGGACGCCTGGGGGATCGGCAACTTCGCCACCACCTACCGCAACAGCGCGCTGCTGGCGCTGATCAAGGTGCCGCTCGGCGTGCTGATCGCGGCGATGCTCGGGTTCGCGCTGGCCAAGCTGCGGATGAAGTTCCGCACCACCGTGATGTTCTCGGTGTTCCTCGGGCTGACCATCCCGATCTACATCACCATCGTCCCGGTGTTCATCATGATGCGTCAGGCCGGCGCGACCGACAGCATCTTCGGGCTGATCGGGCCGTACCTGGCCTTCGGCATCCCGTTCGAGGTGCTGGTGCTGCAGTCGTTCTTCCGGCAGATCCCGGACGAGATCATCGAGGCCGCCAAGGTCGACGGCGCCGGCGACTGGCGGGTGTTCTTCACGATCGTGCTCCCGCTGTCCCTGCCGGCGCTGGTCACGGTCGCGATCCTGGACGCGGTGGCGACCTGGAACGAGTTCCTGTTCGCGCTGATCCTGCTGAACTCCGACGCCAACAAGACGATCCCGGTCGGACTGCTCAACTTCCAGGGCCAGTTCGCCAACAACAACACCGGTCTCGCGGCGGGCATCCTGATCGCCGTGGTGCCGATCCTGATCGCGTACACCCTCCTGCAGCGCTGGATCGTCGGCGGCCTCACCGCCGGCTCTCTCAAGGGCTGACCGAAACCGCCCCACACGAAGGAGTAACCACCAATGACTGACATGCCGGTCTTCGGCGCAGGTATCTGGCACTTCGCGACGTACAAGGACCGCTACGCCACCGACGGGTACGGCGACCCGGTCGGCCTGCTCGAGCAGATCGACCGGGCCGGCGCCGTCGGCGACCTGTCCGTCGTCGACCTGAACTGGCCGTTCGCCGGGTACGACGGGGCGCTCGACGAGGTCAAGGAGGCACTGAAGCGCAACAACCTGAAGGCGATCGCGATCACCCCGGAGATCTACACCCGCGACTTCGTCAAGGGATCCTTCACCAACCCCGATCCCGGCGTCCGCAAGCAGGCGCTGGAGCTGATGCACAACGCCACCGAGCTGGCCAAGGACCTGGGCTGCTCGTACGTGAAGCTCTGGCCCGGTCAGGACGGCTGGGACTACCCGTTCCAGGTGGACTACCGCGACATCTGGAACCTCGCGCTGGACGGCCTGAAGGAGCTCGTCTCCGCGCACCCGGACATCAACTTCGTGATCGAGTACAAGCCGCGCGAGCCGCGGGTGAAGATCATCTTCCCGAACGTCGCCCGGACGCTGCTCGGGATCGAGAAGATCGGCCTGCCGAACCTCGGCATCCTGCTCGACTTCGGCCACTCGCTGTACGGCCAGGAGACGCCGGCCGACGCCGCCCAGCTGGCGATCGACTACAACCGGCTGTTCGCGATCGACGTGAACGACAACCTGCGCGGCTGGGACGACGACATGGTGGTCGGCTCGGTGCACCTGGTCGAGACGTTCGAGTTCTTCCACACGCTGCGCAAGAACAACTGGGAGGGTGTCTGGCAGCTGGACCAGTTCCCGTTCCGCGAGGACAGCGTCGAGGCGGCCAAGCAGGCGATCCGGTTCCTCAAGGCGGTGCACCACGCGCTCGACGTACTTGACGACGAGGCGTTGGCCGCGGCGCAGGCGTCGCACGACGCGCTGGCCGCGCAGAAGCTGGTGCAGAAGGTGCTCCTGAGTTCGATGGCGGAGCTCGCATGACACTGACCGTCGAACACACCACGATGCCGGTGCTCGGGCGGCTGCCGATCCACAGCAGCCGGGCCGAGCAGGTGGCGCACATCGCCGAGGCGGCCCGGCAGATCCGGATCCAGGACCTCAAGCTGGTCCACCACGCAGGCGCCGGCCACATCGGCGGTGACTTCTCCGCCATCGACATCCTGGCCACCCTGTACGGCGCGGTGCTCGACATCACGCCGGACACGGTGACCGCGCACGAGCGCGGCCGGTTCATCCTGAGCAAGGGCCACGTCGCCGGGGCGCTCTACACCACGCTGGCGGCCTTCGGGTTCCTGCCGGTCGACGAGCTCGCCACCTTCCTCAAGCCCGAGTCGGCCCTGAACGGGCATCCGAACCGGAACAAGGTCGCCGGGGTCGAGGCGAACACCGGTCCGCTCGGCCACGGGCTGCCGGTCGCGGTCGGGCATGCGCTGTCGGCCAAGCTGGACGTGTCGATGCGCCGGACCTACGTGCTGGTCGGTGACGGCGAGCTGCAGGAGGGCAGCAACTGGGAGGCGATGATGGCGGCCTCGCAGTACCAGCTGGACCGGCTGACCGTGATCGTCGACCGGAACCGGCTCCAGCAGGGCGCCACCACGAAGGAGACCAACGACCTGGACCCGCTGCCGGAGAAGGCGATGGCGTTCGGGTTCGCGGTGGTGGAGGTGAACGGTCACGACCACGGCGAGCTGCTCGACGTGCTGTCTGCCGTACCCTTCCGGCCCGGCAAGCCGACCTTCGTGATCGCCCACACGCACAAGGGGCACCCGATCTCGTTCATGAGCAACAACGTCGCCTGGCACCACCGGGTGCCGGACGCGGCGGAGTTCCAGCAGGCGCTGACCGAGCTGGAGGCTGTTGTTCCCGGATACACCAAGGAGCTTCCAATGACCGAGCGAAGCGAGGGCATCATCAAGCACAGCCGGCCTCGTGTCTCATCCGCGCCCGGAGCGAAGCGAGGACGCGGATGAGCATGGTCGAGACTGCCTCGATCGCCGACCAGCCGCGGTACGACTGCCGGGACGCGTACGTCGAGACGCTCGCCGAGCTCGCGCACGCGGACCACCGGATCGTCGGGGTGGTGAACGACTCGGTCGGGTCCAGCAAGCTGAACAGCTTCCGCAAGGCGTTCCCGGACCGGTTGATCAACGTCGGGATCGCCGAGCAGGACATGGTCGGGGTCGCGTCCGGCCTGGCCAACGGCGGCCGGATCCCGTTCGTCTCGGCCGCGTCCTGCTTTCTGACCGGCCGCGCGCTGGAGCAGATCAAGGCGGACGTCGCCTACTCGAACACCAACGTGAAGCTCTGCGGGATGAGCCCGGGCGTCGCGTACGGCGAGCTCGGCCCGACGCACCACTCGATCGAGGACATCGCCTGGTTGCGGGCGATCTCCAACCTGACCGTGATCGTGCCGGCCGACCCGATCGAGACCGCGGCGGCGCTGCGCTGGGCGGCGGCCTCGGACGGGCCGGTGTTCATCCGGGTCAGCCGGATGAGCGTGCCGAAGGTGTACGCCGACGACTACGAGTTTCGGATCGGCAAGGCGATCACGGTCCGGGCCGGTGACGACGTGACGCTGATCAGCAACGGGACGGTGCTGTGGCGGGCGCTGGCCGCGGCCGAGCAGCTCGCCACCGAAGGGATCTCGGCCCGGGTGCTGTCGATGCCGACGGTGAAGCCGCTCGACGTCGAGGCCGTGGTCGCGGCCGCGCGGGAGACGGCCGGAATCGTCACCGCGGAGGAGGCAGTGTCCGGCGGCGGCCTCGGCGGTGCGGTGGCGGAGACCGTCGTACAGCAGCACCCGGCGCGGGTGTCGATCCTCGGGATCCCCGAGTTCGCGCCCACGGGGTCGGCCGGGTACCTGCTGGACCGCTACGGGCTCTCGCCGGACGGCATCGCGGACGCCGCGCGCCGGCTGCTCAAGCCAAGTAGCTGACCAGGTCGGCGATCGAGATCATCGCGAAACCGTGAGTGTCGGCGAACGCGCGCAGGTCGGGCCCGGTCATCAGGGTGCCGTCGTCGTTCATCAGTTCGCCGATCACTCCGACCGGCGGCAGCCCGGCCAGCCGGACGAGCTCGACCGTGGCCTCGGTGTGACCGGGCCGCTGCCGGACACCGCCCTGCACTGCCCGCAACGGGAGGATGTGACCGGGCCTGATCAGGTCCGTGGGCTGCGCCGCCGGATCGGCCAGCACGCGGACCGTCCGGGCCCGGTCGGCGGCCGAGATGCCGGTCCCGACCCCGCTGCTCGCGTCGACCGAGACCGTGTACGCGGTCCGCAGGCTGTCCTGGTTGTCCGGCACCATCAGCGGCAGCTCGAGCCGGTCGAGGATCTCCGGTGCGGCGGGTGCGCAGACGTAGCCGCTGGTGTGCCGGACCAGCAGCGCCATCAGCTCGGGGGTCGCCAGGCTCGCGGCGAAGGTCAGGTCGCCCTCGTTCTCGCGGTCCTCGTCGTCGACGACCACGACCGGCCGTCCCAGGGCGAGCTCGTCGATGGCGCGCCGGACGGTGTCCAGCCGGGTCTTGGTCGCGGTGCTCACGGTCGTTGTCCTCTCGGCGTGAAACTGGCGCCGTACTCCGGGGCAACGACAAGCTCCGCGGGCACCACGGCAGCAAACGCCGACAGCGCACCGCGAAGACCTGCCACGTGCGTCTTCCCATCCGGACTTTCACCGTCGGTCCCGGAGTTCCACCGGGTCAACCGCATCTCCTTGCGGACATGCGGGTCGCGGACTGTCACCGCCGGCTCGGAATTTCACCGACCCCAGAGCACGTGTGGTCTTGCTGTTCGCCGCTCAGTCTATCCGTCACAACCACCCTTGGAGTGTCATGTCCATCTCAGTCTGGCGTGCAGTCGAGCTGACGCTGACGCGCAACCACGAGGAGCCGTACGCCGCCGAGGAGTGGGCCGACTTCGAGCACGAGAGCGGCCTCCGGCTGCGGCGGCCCGCGTTCTGGGACGGCGGTGACACCTGGCGGGTCCGCTTCGCCGCGCCGTCGCCCGGCCGGTGGACCTGGACGAGCGGCTCAGACAGCGGCGAGCTCGACGTGGAACCGGCTGATCCCGGGCAGGACGACCCGTTCTACGCACGCGGCTTCTGGCGGATGTCGCCCGGCGGTCGCAGCCTGGTGCACGCGGACGGCACGCCAGCCATCCTCGCGGGCGACACCGCCTGGGCGCTGCCCTGGCGAGCGACCCCCGAGCAGGTCCGGGAGTACGCCGCCGACCGGCAGGCGAAGGGGTTCAACGCGGTCCTGCTGATGACCGTGCAGCCGGACATGCGTGCCGTCGGCCCACGCGACCGCACCCAGGACGAAGGCTTCGCGGTCGGCTTCGAGGACCTCCCGGACGGGCACCTCAACCAGCCGAACATCGAGTACTTCCAGTACCTCGACGACCTGCTCCGGATCCTGGTCGAGCACGGGCTGGTCCCGGTGCTCCAGCCTGTCTTCCACGGCTTCGGCTGGAAGGGCCTCGAGGTAGCCGGGCCCGTCGTACCGCCGGAGGAGTATGCCCGCTACTGCCGATACCTGGTCGCCCGGTACGGCGCTCAGCCGGCGATCTACCTGGTCGGCGGGGACGGATCCGGTCGCGAGCCCCAGATCGCCGCCGGCGGGGCCGAGGTGCACGCGACGGACTGCTACGAGCAGCCGACCGGCATCCACTACCGCCCGCACATCCACGCGGACGCGCACCAGGATGCGGACTGGCTGGACTTCCAGTGGTGCCAGACGGGTCACAGCGGTGAACACGTCCCCGAGCGGGTTGCGGACATGTGGCGGAACCGGCCCGTCAAGGCGATCGCGAACGGCGAACCGACGTACGAGAACACCGGGCGGACCGGCGTCGGCGCCGGCTGGTGGCAGGGTCACGAGGCGTGGAGCAACCTCTGCGCGGGCGGGACGATGGGCGTCGTCTACGGCGCCGGCAGCCTGTGGCAGTGGAAGCTGCATCCGGACGAGCCGGGGCACGCGGACTTCTTCGCGGCGCCGGGCGCGGGCTGGCGGGAGGCGGTCGGCTTCGAGGGGTCGTCGTACGTCGGTCTGCTCACCAAGATCCTGCGTGGGCTGCCGACGACCGACATGGAGCCGGACTGGACCCGGGTCATCTCCGGCCGGGCGCTGAGCGTGCCGGGCCGGCTGCTGATCATCTACCGCGAGCACGGCGGCCCGGTGCCGGTGTTCGACGACGACGTGCCGCTGCCGTACACGATCATCGACCCCCGCGACGGCTCGGTGGTGGCCGCCGGCAAGCGCGACTCGCCCCGCGACGTCCTCCCCGACCCCGGTGGACAGCCCCGCGTCTACATCTGCCTGGCTGACCTATAGTCGTCGCTTGTTAGGGGGTCTCGACGTGAACAACCGCGCGGTGCGCCAGCCAGGGCTGGACGAGTTGCGGCTGCTGGCGAAGGTGGCCCGGATGTACCACGAGAAGGGCATCCGGCAGCCGAAGATCGCGGCTGAGCTCAACCTGTCCCAGGCGCGGGTGTCGCGGATGCTCAAGCAGGCCGTCGAGGTCGGCATCGTGCACACCGTGGTGACCATGCCGAGCGGCGTGCACAGCGACCTCGAGGACGAGCTCCAGGGCCGGTACGGACTGCGGGACGCGGTCGTCGTCGACACCCTCGGCGTGGCGGACGACGTGCTCCCGGCGCTCGGCTCGGGCGCGGCGGCGTACATCGACATGACGCTCACCGGCGGGCATGTGATCGGTATCTCGTCCTGGAGCGAGACCCTGATCAGCGCCGTCGACCGGATGCCGCGCAAGAGCGTGCCGGTCGTGGACCGGGTGGTGCAGATCGTCGGCGGGCTGGGTGACGCCGCGGTACAGATGCAGGCCACCCGGCTGACCGCCCGGTTCGCCGAGCTGACCGGCGGGATGCCGGTCTACCTGCCCGCCCCGGGCCTGGTCGGCACCCCGGCGGTCCGGCGGGCGATGATGAACGACGTGTCCGTTCGGGACGTTCTGGGCACCTGGGGACAGCTCACCGACGCCCTGGTCGGGATCGGCAGCCTCGAGCCCTCACCGCTGTTGCAGCGCAGTGGGAACGCGGTCGCGGAGGCCGACCAGGACGAGCTGCGCCGGCTCGGCGCGGTGGGCGACGTCTGTTTCCGGTTCTTCGACGAAGAGGGAAAGCACGTGCGCTCGACGTTCGACCAGCGAGTCATCGGGGTGACCGCCAAGGAGCTGCTGGCGGTGCCGCGCCGGATCGGGGTGGCCGGCGGCGACCGGAAGTTCTCCGCGATCCGGGCCGCGCTGCTCGGCGGCTGGGTCAACATCCTGATCACCGACCTGGCGATGGCCAACCGCCTGCTCGACGCCTGATGGATCGCGAGGAGCAGCAAGACGTCTACCGGACGCTCGACCTGGCCCTGCGGGTCGGCGAGGTGCTGCTGTCCAGCGGCGCCGGTACGGCGGACGCGACCGCGACCATCCTCGGCGTCACCGCGGCCGGTGGGCTGCGCGGCTGCGAGGTCGACATCACCTTCACCTCGATGGCGATCTCGTACCAGGCGGCGCCCGACGTCGCGCCCGAGACCCACATCCGCCTGGTCCGCTACCGCTCGCAGGACTTCTCCCGGCTGACCGACGTCGACCGGCTGGTACGGCGACTCGCCCGGGGCGACGTGACCCGGGACGAAGCGAGTCGCGAGCTGGCGCGGCTGACGTCGGCGGGACCGCCGTACCCACGCTGGAGCGCCGTGCTGGCCTGGGGGGTGATGGCCGGTGGCGCGACGTTGCTGCTCGGTGGTGGCTGGCTGATCACGCTGGTCGCGGTCGTCACCGCGATCGTGATCGACCTGAACAACCGGTGGTTCAACCGGCAGCGGTTGCCTGCCTTCTACCAGCAGGTCGCGGGCGCGTTCGTCGCCACCGCGGTCGCGCTGGTCCTGTACGCCGTCCACGCGCCGGTGAAACCGTCCCTGGTCGTTGCCGCAGGCATCATCATGCTGTTGGCCGGGATCGCGCTCACCGGTGCCGTCCAGGACGCGCTCACCGGGTACTACGTGACGGCGGCGGCCCGAAGTTTCGAGGCGATGCTGCTGACCGGCGGGATCATCGCCGGCGTGAGCCTCGGCCTCACGGTGGGGATCAAGCTCGGTCTCAACGTCGGCATCGAGGCGCAGACGATCCAGCTGGCGAACCTGCCGATCATGGTCGGGTCCGGTGCGCTGATGGCGGTCGCGTTCGCGTACGCGTCGTACGCGCCGCTGCGGGTGCTGCTCCCGGTCGCGATCATCGGGGCGCTCGGGTCGCTGGTCTTCACGTTGATGACGCGGGCTTCGTTCGGGCCGGCGTGGTCGACGGCAGCCGCGGCCTTCGTGGTGGGTCTCGGGAGCTACTCGCTGGGTCGGCGTACCGGAGTGCCGCCGCTGGTGGTCGTTGTGTCGGGCACCATTCCGCTGCTGCCGGGACTGACGATCTACAAGGGCCTCTACGAGCTGATGGGACTGGGCAACCTGATCGGCATCGTCAGCCTCGCGACCGCGGTCGCGATCGGTGTCGCCATCGCGTCCGGTGTGATCCTCGGTGAGTACGTCGCCCAGCCGATCCGCCGCGAGGCCCGGCGACTCGAGGATCGCCTCGCCGGGCCACGCCTGGTCGGACCACGCCGTCCGGTCCGTCGCCGGACCGGATCCCGCCGGTCCCGCCGACGGTCTGCTCAGCCTCAGTAGGCCCGCCTTACCTGATCTCCTCCAGTACGACGTCGTCCAGCTGCAGCCAGACGTCCTGGCCGCGGCCGAAGAAGCCGCCGTACAGCTCGATCAGGGACTCACGGCCGGAGTCGAACTCGACGCTGACCTTCTCGTACGCCGGGTGCGCCCCGCCGGACTTCTGCGCGATGGTCTGGCCGCGCAGGGTGCGGACGCCGAGCATCGTCTCGGTGTTGTTCGCCGCGGTGCGCATCCAGGCGGACAGGCGGTAGCGGTGGTGCGGCCGGACGACGACGTTCTGTTGCAGCTGGTGGGTGCCGATCGAGTCCCGGACGTAGGCGTTGTTGGTGCCGCTGTGGCCGAGGTTGGACCGGTCGATGCCGCCCCGGCCGTTGAGCTGCCAGGGTGAGGTCGGCGTACTGCCGGTCTGGTCCTCGAAGCCGGGGTCGCTCACCAGGTTGGTGACCTGGCCGTCGTCGGTGAGCTTGGTGCGCATCAGGAACACGTTGTACGGATCCCACTGCGACATCGTGAAGTAGAGGTCGTCACCGGACGACCACGGGTGCATGTTGGTCCCGTACAGTCCGGGGAAGTCCTTGCCCTTCACAACAACCTGCTCGCCGCTCCACGGACCGGTCAGCGACTTCGACGAGCGCAGTACGACGGATGCCCGCGTCTCGTCCAGGTACATCATCAGCCACTTGCCGACGTGCGCGTTCCACTGCACCGAGACCTCGCTGACCGGGCCGATCGCGATCGGCACCGCCGCGCTCTCCTTCGGCGACCAGGTCCGGCCGTCCCAGTACCGCCAGGCGCTCTTCTGCAGGACCTGCTGCTCCGGGACTCTGGCGATGTGGGCGTTGCCGAAGCGGCCGTTCGGTGTGCCGATCATGTAGACGTAGCCCTGGTCGCGGACCAGGGCCACCATCTGGAAGTTGTTGTCCCACGCCTTGGTGTTCTGCCAGCGTGCGTTCGGGTCCTTGGTCCAGGTCTCACCGTTGTCGTCGGAGTAGGCGAAGCCGGAGTAGTTCGTGAACCAGCTGCCGGCCGGGCCCCAGTAGTTGACCGACATGTACTGCACGTACTGGCGCTTGCCGACCGCGATACCGCCGGTCGGGATGACCGTGTGCTCGTCGCGGTCGACCTTCTTGCAGTCGAGGAACTGCTTGGCGTGGCCGGGACGGTCCTCGGCGGCCGAGTCCAGCGACATCCCGTCGGCCAGGTTGCGGTCCTTGCTGCGGAACAGCAGGTTGCAGCGCCAGTCGATGGTGGCCGGGTCGCCGACACCGCCGCCCGGGCCGGTCCAGCCGCTGCCGTAGCTGTCGCCGAACGCGGTAAGGATCTCCCCGGACCCGTTGTCCCACAGGATGCCGAGGTCGGTCGCCTTCAGGGCGAACCGCGCCTCGGTGTCGTTGATCGACTCCGGGCCGGTCAGTTTGGCGATGCGCTCGGCGGGCGACGGCACCGCGGACGCCTGGGCTTCGGAGGACTGGTCGGCCGGCACCAGAGCGGCTCCGATCAGCACGGGCAGGACGAGTAGCAATCGTTTCCGCATGCGTTGTCTCCTCGGGCGGGGCAGAGCACGATCCTGAGAAATCGATTTCCGCCGAACGTAGTCCTTCGTTGTCAATGGGTCAACAGCTGGGTGTGGTTTACTTCCTGCTGGTGCGATTCCAAGGTGTGACGGTCGGGAGCTTCCCGGGCCCGTCGGCTCCGCCGGTGGCGGAGTGACCCGGCGCTGACCGGGGCCACGCGGTGATACCCCGCTTCTAGCTCGGACCCCCAGTGGTCCCTGACCGGAACCTAGGCGGTGTCTCCTGGTCCCGCGCCTACTGCGCGGCACCAGGAGACACCGCCACAGCCGGAGAGCGAAGCATGTTCACAGGAAGAATTGAGCATACGGCCACGGTCGTCGAGGTCGCCGGCGATGTCCTGCGGGTGAAGTCCGCGATCGCCGTCGCCCCGGGTGGCGCGGTGTGTCTGGACGGGGTCAGGTTCACTGCGGAGCCGGCCGGCGCCGGCGAGGTGCGGGTGAGCGTGACGGACGAGACCAGGCGCCGTACGACGCTGGACCGCATCTCGGCCGGTACGACGATGAACGTCGAGCTCCCGATCGCGGCCGGCGACCGGATCGACGGGCACCTGGTCCAGGGGCACGTCGAAGGGGTCGGCAAGGTGCTCCGGGTCGCCGCCGAACCGGCCGGGCGCCGGGTCTGGATCAAGCCGCCGGACCGCCTGCTCGCCAAGCTGGTGGCGAAGACCTCGGTCGCGATCGACGGCGTCAGCATCACCGTGGCCGAGGTGCTGAAGGACCGGTTCTCGGTCGTGCTCGTGCCGAACACATTGGAGAAGACCACGCTCGGCGCGCTGGCCGAAGGCGATCGGGTCAACCTGGAGAGCGATCTGCTCGTCCGGATGGCCCGCGACGGGCAGGGTCCCGATCTCCTGAAAGCGGTCAGCCAGTTGCCATGGGCGGGTCAGCTCAGTGGGGAGATCGGCGTGCAGAAGGTCGTCGCGCAGATCGCCGCCGGTGGTGGCGTCGTGGTCTGGGACCCGACCGCGGAGAGCGAGGGCGATGTCGTCTTCGCCGGTGAGCGGTTCCGGCCGCAGGCGATGACGTTCCTGCTGACGAACGCTTGTGGACACACGACGATCCCGTGTGCGGCCGACGTACTGGAGCGGTTGGAGATCCCGCCGATGCCGGGCGAGGGCGACCGGCAGGGTACGGCGATGCACGTGTCGATCGATCTGGCGTCCGCCGCCGGGACCGGGGTGTCCGCGGCCGAGCGGGCGGCGACGATCCGCCGGCTGGCGGCGGCGGACGCCGTACCGACGGACTTCCTGCGGCCGGGGCACGTGTTCCCGCTGGCCGCGCGACCCGGGCTGCTGGCCGAGCGGCTCGGGCACACTGAGGCGACGGTCGCGCTGTGTCGTGCGGCTGGGCTTGCGCCGGTAGGCGTGTGCTGCGAGGTGATGCGGCCGGACGGGGTGATGGCTGGGCCGGCTGACCTGGAGCAGTTCGCGTTGCGCTGGGAGTTGCCGATGATCGACATCCACGACCTGGTTCGGTGGCTGTGAACGGCGCCGAGTTGTACGACGATCCGGTCTTCCTCAGCGGGTATCGAGAGTTGCGGCGGGACGGCCTCGGGCTCAACGACGAGCTCGAGATTCCGGCGATGAACGCCGTACTGCCGCCGGTCGAGGGGCTGCGGGTCGTGGATCTCGGGTGCGGCGAAGGCGGTCTGGCTGTTCGGCTGGCTGCGGGTGGAGCTGAGGTGATCGCGGTCGATGCGTCGGAGCAGATGCTGGCGGCTGCGGAGCGGCATCCCGCAGTGCGTTATGTCCGGGCGGATCTGGCCGACTTCGACCTTCCGTCCGGATCGGTGGACCTGGTGGTAAGCAGCCTGGTGTTGCACTACGTCGAGGACTTCGTGGGCCTGGTCGGGCGGGTTACGCAGTGGCTGACGCCGGGCGGGTCCTTCGTGTTCTCGATCGAGCATCCGGTGGTGACGGCCCCGCTGACCGCGGCCGATTGCGTGGTCGACGACTACGCGGACGAGGGCCCGCGGCAACGGATGTGGTTCGTCGACGGTGTGATCAAGTATCACCGCACGATCGGGACCGTGCTGAGAGTGCTGCGGCAGCAGGGATTCCGCCTCGAGGTGGTGGACGAACCGGTGCCGACTCGTGCACAGGTCGAGCGTCATGCGCATCTCGCCGTACACCGGCGTCGGCCGGCGTTACTCCTGGTCGCAGCCGTCCGTTAGAGTTACTGACTGGAAACATCGGCTGATCGCCGGGGTGGCCCGGCGGGCTCGGAGGATCGACGTGGCTTTGGGTAGGACATCCCCGCGGGACCTGCCGTTGTTCGCGGATCTGTCCGGACGCGACATCAGGGACATCTTCCGGGCCGGCGAGGAGGTCTCGGTGCCGGCCGGCTGGTCGCTCATCCTGGAGCAGACCCCACCGGACGCGGCGTACCTGATCCTGAGCGGCACGGCCGCGGTCCGGGTGAAGGGCGAGCAGATCGCCGAGCTCGGCCCGGGCGACATCGCCGGCGAGGTGGCGGTCCGGAAGAACACGTTGCGGACGGCAACGGTGACGGCGAAGTCGCGGCTGCAGCTGCTGCACTTCACCCGGGAGAAGTTCGACGACCTGACCAACCGGCTGCCGGCCTTCCGGGACGCGATCGACGCCACCATCGCCGAGCGCCGTGGTGGCTCCTGACACTGCGGAGCCTGCCGATCCGGCTGCCGTGCAGCGGGACTTCGAGCAGGCGCTGCTCGGCGGCGAGCGGAAGTTCACCCGGATCCAGGTGTCGGAGCGCGCCGGGATCTCGATCGCCCGCGCCGAGCGGATGTGGCACGCGCTCGGGTTCGCGACCGTGCCGGACGACGAGGTCGCCTTCACCGACGGCGACGTCGAGGCGTTGCGGCTGGTCGCGGCCCTCGAGGACGACGGGTTCATCGACCCCGAGCTGGAGTCCTCGCTGGCCCGCAAGCTAGGCCAGACCCAGTCCCGGCTCGCGTCCTGGCAGTCTGCGATGTTCCTGGAGTTCCTCGGCAACTCGAAGCTGTCGGCCGACGAGGCGATCGAGGTGGCCGGGCTGCTGCTCCCGGCGATGGAGCGGCTGCAGACGTACGCCTGGCGCCGCCACCTGGCCGCGGCAGCCGGTCGGGCAGTGGCGGGTTCGGACCAGTTGGCGCGCGGGATCCGCGCGGTCGGGTTCGCCGACATCGTCAGCTACACCCGGCTGGCTCGCCGGCTGAGTGAGGTGGAGCTCGGTCAGCTGATCGAGCGCTTCGAGGGCACGGCCGCAGACGTGGTCGCTCTCAACGGCGGCCGGGTGATCAAGTCGATCGGCGACGAGGTGCTGTTCGTCACCGACACCGCCGCGCAGGGCGCCGCGGTCGCTCTCGCCTTGCAGGACGCCGTCACCGTGGCGGGCGACCTGCCCGAGCTGCGCATTGGTCTTGCCTACGGCAACATCCTGATCCGGCTGGGCGACGTGTACGGCGAGGTGGTCAACCTGGCCGCCCGCCTCACCTCGGAGTGCAAACCCGGCCGTGTCCTCGCCGACCGCGAGCTGGCCGCGGCGCTCGACGGCCACCCCGACTACCGGTTGCGCCGGCTCCGGCGAGTCTCGGTCCGCGGCTACCACCACCTGGTCCCGTACGCCGTGCAACGCGCGGAGTGAGTCAGAATTGCCTGTGTGCGCGAGATTCTGACGACGGCCGAGTTGGCGAAGGCGAGTGCCGGTGATCCGCTGATCGTCTGGGCCGGGCAGGGGCTGCGCCCGTGCGTCCGAGCCTGGTACGACGGGGCCGCGGTTGCCGTCGCCGCGCCGGATCTCTCCAAGCGGGACCGTCTCGCCGTCCTCGGCCCGGCGGACGCGGTCGCGCGGCTCACGGTCGAGGTCCTCGCCGAGGTGGGGACGAGCTTTCGTCCCTTCGGCGATGAGCGGTTGATCCGGGAGCTCGCCGACCGGGTGCCTGGGCTCTCCTTCACGGCTGCCTTCGGCTGGATGGATACCGCAGAGCGTTCCGTGGTGACCACCACGGCTGCCTGGCTCGACGGCGACGACGGTGTCGAGGCGCTGCTCACCGAGGCCGCGCCGTCGTCGTACGCGTGGCCCGGGCGTTCCGGCGTACGGCGGTGGGCTGCAGTGACCGGTGATCGCGGGGATTTGCTGAGTATCGCGGCGGATGCGTGGAGCGCGCCGGAGATCGGGTTCCTGGCCGGTGTTGCGACTGCACACGTTGCCCGCGGCAAAGGCTTGGCGCGTGAAGTGTGTGGGTTCGTCACGGACGAGTTGGTGAAGCGTCACGGGCGCGCCGGCCTGATGGTTGACCGCGACAACGCTGCCGCCATCGCGGTCTACCACCGTCTCGGCTACACGTACCGGTACGTGGCTGCGGCGGGCTTTCAGTAGGTCCCGTGGTGGCGGGACGGGTCGTCTGGCGAGAATCGGGCGGCCCAGGTGGTTGCGTCGGCGAAGGTCGGGTCGCCGAGGAGGCCGGCGGCGGCGAGATTTGGTGGGGCGGTGGCCTGTTGCCACTGGTCGGCGCGGAGGCCGAGGTACTTCAGGTGGGCTAGTTCCTCCAGCACCTGGTAGTCCTGCGCTACCGCCTTCGAGAGGTCCAGCGACTGCAGTGCCGGCAGGGTGCGCAGCGGGGTGAGGTCGACCGGTAGGCGGGTCTGGATCTTGAGGCGGCGCAGCGTCGGGTGACCGCTCAGCGCGCTCAAGTCGATCTGGTCGAGGCCGATGAAGAGCTCCTCGACGGGCGTGTCCTGGAGTGGCGAGAGGTCGGCGGACGCGCAGTTCGTCAGGGCGACGTGCCAGAGGACGGGCAGGCCGCGGACCGGCTCGAGATCGACCTGGAAGGCGTTCTTCACCCGCAGGTCCTGGATGCCGTCGTGCACGCCTTGCGGTGGCACGGCATGCCCGTTGACCTCGAGCATGACCGGGCCGTTGCCGACCGTGTTCCAGTTCGTGGTCACCACGCCGTTGGACTCGGTGTAGTCGCCTCGGTCCAGCGCCTCGACGTGCAGCCGTAGCAGCGTGGTCACCGAGTCGGCGACGTAGACCGGGCCAGGGTGGTCCTTGCCGATCCGGACGACCTGTCCCGGACTGCCTTGTGGACCTGGATCCAGGTCGACGGCGAGGAAGTTGCCGAAGGTGTCACCGGCGAACGGGATCCACGCCGGCCAGTCGACTGCTCGCCGTACTGCCAGGGCCGGAACGCAGTCGAGCTGTGGCGGGCTGGACACCTCGGTCGCCCAGTCGCGCTCGCCCCACCACCGCTCGAGGGGCGGTGCCGCGACCGACTCGAGCCCGAACCACACGTGGTTGTCGAAGATCCCGGCGCCGCCGTCGCCGTCGATGACGGAGTAGAGCGCGAGCAGGTCCGGAGGCAGGTCGGATTCGTCCGCCTGCATCGGCGGAGGCAGCTTGCCGAACAACTCACCCGGTTTCCGATCCAGGATCCGCTCGACGTGGTCGACGTACCGGTGCAGGAGCTCGACGGCCTCGGCCGGGTCACCTGCTGGTACGGCGTTCGCCGGGCCGGACTGGAGCTCGGCGGGCTCGAACGGCAGGTCGTAGGCGTCGAGGACGTAGAGGTAGCCGGGGTTGAGCTCTTTGACCGACTCGCTGGTGACAGCCTCGTACGCGCCGGAGGCGTGGACGACGAGGTCGAGCAGGACGGAGTCGACCGCATCGACCGCCTCGTGGAGCTGGGTGAGCTGCTTGTGGAGCCGCTCGTCGTCGGCCTCGCGGTAGGGGCCGTCGTCGGGCTGGTAGCGGGGGCCGCTGCGGTAGGACCAGGTTTCGCCGACTGTCGCGGTCAGCGTGGCCTGCTGCCAGCCTTCCGGTCCGTCCTCCGCGACCGTGCGCGCGATCGCTCCGAGGACGTCGTCCGCCTTCACGCGCCGTTGTTCCAGGCGGAGTCGGCGAGGATGGCTCGCTCGTCGTCGGTGGCTGGACGGGTCCAGAGCACGCCGGGTACCTCAGAGGCCACCATGCGGGCCAGCAGACCGCGCAGGAGGTCGATCGGCGGGGTCTGCGGCTGGGCCTGCCGGGCTTGGCCGTAATGGTCCAGCACGCGGCCGAGGTCCAGCACCAGGTGGTTGGTGTGCCGGCTCCGGTCCGCCTCCATCCGTTCGCGGGCCCGGTCGAAGGCTTCGTCGTCCGACGCGCCGTGCTGCCTCGCGTGCTCCGCCTGGTCGGACATGGCGTCCCGCTCCTCGCGCAGGCTGAGCCCGGTCGCATGGACGACTGCTTCGACCATGCTGTCGCCGTTCCACGATCCGCCGGTGACTCGCTGGTCGTTGTGCTGCATCAGCACGTCCATCACCAGGTCAGCGAACTCCGAGCTGTCCATCCCGTCGACGCCTTCGGCGGGGAACCAGCCGTCCCGCAGGTGCAGGACCCCGGGCTGCTCCTGGTCGGCGAACTCGTCCAGCAGCCGCCCGACCGCGCTCACCGGGTACGACACCGCATCCGGGCCGAGGGCAACGAACCGCTGGGCGAGTAGGTAGAGCGAGATGACGGTGTGCGGTGCGAACAGCATGAGCTGACCGCTGCTGCCGTCGATGGATACCGGGCCGTCCTTGCTCTTGTGGTACGCCTGCAGGCCGGACATCAGAGCAGTCTCCTGCTCCTCGGTCAGCGCGGACTCCCAGTCCCACTTGCGTTCCACCGCGAACTCTTCGTCCAGCTCGTCGTCAGGACCGCGGAGCAGCCACCAGAGCGCCAGGGCGATGAGCAGGACGACGACGGCAACGATTCCGAGCACGATCCACACAGGGCGTTTCCTCACACGACGGGCGACAAGGCCCGTCACCCTAGTGTCTGGTGGGGTTCACCGTTCAGCGCGTGGGCTGGACGGTCAGGGTCACGCTGGTGCTTGGGGTCGTCGTCGGTTTGGTGCTCACGCTTGGTGTGATGCTTGGCGTGGTTATGGTGGCCGGGGCCGGTGGCGGGGAGAACGAGGCCTGGTCGGAGTTCTTGCAGGTCTGCTGCTCCACGTTGGCCCCGTCGTCGATCATCACGGGCAGCGGGAAGCTGTTGCTGGTGGCATCGGCGTTGTCGAAGTACCTCGCGCAGTCCTGCTTGCGCAGGCTGATCGGAGCGCCGTCCTGGTCGTACAGCCGGACCGGCACCTGCTTGCCCTGGGCGTCGAACGGGTAGATGTTCGTGACCGGCGTGCCGTTCAGGACCAGGCCGTCCTGGTACGACGCCGACCTCCCGCTGTAGTCGTCGTACCCGTTGAGGAATCCGAACGACGCGCCCATGTAGGCGGCGGCCAGGAAGGCCGGCACGGCGACGGTCGCGACGACGTTGAGCGGTACGACGTACCAGAGCCAGCGCGCGTCCTCCTGGGTCTTGCGGCCGATCCAGATCGACACCGCGGCGCCGGCCAGCGCGCCGACCACCGTGACCGCGCCGGCGCCGAACAGCGCGAAGAAGCCACCGCCGCCGGTGGCGCCGCGGGCGACCCACCAGACCGGCTGGCCGATGGTGACCAGCTCGCGGCGGACGTTCGGCGGGATCTGGTCGACCAGGCCGCGGACGGCCTCGGCGCCCTGCGCGCCGCGGGGCGTCTCGAGCACGATCCGCGGATCGTGGCCGCGCAGGGCGCGGACGCCGAGGTAGGCCGCGGCGAACAGCACGCCGAAGCCGAGAACCCCGAAGAACAAGGTCTCCTCGTGTGACCACGCGAAGATGCCGATGGCAACGAAGAACGGTCCCACGGTCGCCGCGATCAGGCCCCAGCGGAGCGCCTTCCGGGCTGCGTCGCGATCGGCGACCGGCTGCGTGCGGGGCGGGTAGCCGGCTGCGGTCCGCAGCTCGTCGGCGTACTCCCGCGGTGTCCCGAGCCGCTCCTGCAGGCCGGCGGTGGTCGGCTCGTGCTCGAACTCGGCGGCCACCTCGGTGAGGTGACCGCTGACGTCCTCGAGCACGTCCTCCAGCTCGCCCGGCGGCAGATCGCTCAGCTCGGCCCGCACCTGGGCCAGGTAGATCGCGACGGCTCCGGTCAGGGTGCTGTTCACGCGGCCTCCTCCTCCGACAGCAGCACCGACATCGTGTCGGCGAAGTGGTTCCAGGTCTTGGTCGACTGGGCCAGCATGTCCAGGCCGGTCTTGTTCAGCCCGTAGTACTTCCGGTGCGGCCCCTCCTCACTGGGCTGCACGTACGACGTCAGCGCCCCGGCCGCGAACAGCCGCCGCAACGTCCCATACACCGACGCGTCCGCGACATCCTCCAGCCCCGCCTGCCGCAACCGCCGCAGCACGTCGTACCCGTACCCGTCGGCATCCCGCAACACCGCGAGCACCGCCAGATCCAGCACACCCTTGAGCAACTGGCTCGTATCCACACCAACCTCCTCACCCACCAGAAGACCGCGGCCTCCAGTCCTACACCGACCACACTACTACACAATGCGCAGTACTCCACAACGCACCACATACCCACGCACCGCCACGCCCGCTCCTACGTCGCGTGCTCGCCGCGCTCGCACCCACCCGCCCTTCTGCGCGCTACCGCGCGCCCCCCGCGGGCTGCCGCCCGCAAGTCGACCACCCCGTGGACCCGCCGACCTGTGGATCTCCAAACCAGCGTGGTCGCGGGTCTAGTCGCCCGAACCGTCAGCCGAGAGCAGCCTGATGCGGCTGCGGAGTTGGCGTGGGTAGTAGAGGCCGGAGTGCAGCAGCAGGGCGGCCGATGTGCCGTAGATCAGGGCCCAGAGCGAGCCTGACACCGCGGAGCCGACGGCGTTGAGCGCCATCAGCGCGCCGATCGCCGTTCTGATCCGAGGGCCCGGGATCCAGGTGGATGATGACCCCAGCTCGTGCGAGGCGATCCGGAGCGCCGCCGCCCGGACTTCAGGGTCGGACGGCACTGGGCCCCGTCGAGCGGCGCGGTGCGCGAGCTCCAGCTTCTCGGCCGGCAGGTCACCTTCGACCTCCGCGAGCTCGCGCCGTATCCGCGGCTCGAACCGCCACAACGCGAAGCCGAACACCACACCGCCGAACGCGGCAAACCCAGTTGTTGTCGCCCAGCTCGCCCCGTCGGTCCTGACGAAGACGCCGATCCCCGCCGCGCCGATCAGACCGCACGCCACCGATCCACGCCACCCGGAGAAGAACCTCTGCACGGGCCAATCATCCAGATCGGCGCCTCGGTGCGCCAGGTCCGCAATTTTGATCAAGTGCTGTGGGAGGTGGGGCGGGCACAGTAGGGGGATGGTGGATGTGTTCGAGGAGTTCGTGGCGGTGGTGGCTGAGGGGTTGGCCGCGCCGGGCGAGCTGGTGGGTGGGGCGGATCTGGCGGGGCGGGTGCATCTGTCGCGGTTCCACTTCGACCGGGTGATCGGGGCGGTGGCGGGCGAGTCGCCGTACGCGTTCCGGAGACGGGTTCTGCTCGAGCGGGCGGCGTACCGGCTGCTGGCGGAGGACTCGCCGGTGCTCGACGTCGCGGTGGAGGCCGGGTACGGGTCGCACGAGGCGTTCACGCGGGCGTTCGTGCGGGCCTATGGGATGTCGCCGCGGGAGTGGCGTCGGGAGTCGTCGCGGGTGTTCTTCCTGTCGGCGCCCAGCGGGGTTCATTTTCAGCCACCGGCGGGCCTACGGCTGCCGGCGCGGAAAGAGGTGAGAGGGATGGATGTGCTGGTCCGGATGGTCGAGCACCACGTCTGGCTGACCGGCGAGATGATCGAACGCGGCGCCCGCCTGGACGCGGCCACGCTCGACCGGCCGATCGAGCTCTCGGTGGAGGGAATCGACGACGACATCTCGATCCGGTACCTGCTGGACCGGCTGGTCTGGCAGGAGGAGATGTGGCTGGCGTCGGTCGAGGACCGCCCGTTCAAGGTCCCCGAGTGCGGCCGCCAGGTCGTCACCCCGATCCCCGAGCTCCGCGAACGCCATGCGCTCGCCGGCTCCCGCTTCGTTGCCCTGATCAACCAGCTGAACGACGAGGGCCGCTTCGACGAGTCCTTCGTCGACACCACCTGCGAACCACCGCGCGTCTTCACGTACGGCGGCATGGTCGCCCACGTCCTCACCTTCGCCGCCCACCGCCGCTCCCTCCTGATCGGCGCCTTCTACACCGCCGGCATCACCGACCTGGGCTTCGGCGACCCCATGCACCACGTCGCCGAAGGCAAGTAGCCACCCTGCTCAAGAGTCGCCGGGGCCGATGCTCGCCGGCATTCCGAACGCTGCGACGTGATGAGCTCCGACGAAGGCGTTGCTCGCCACGATCCGCCCGTTCGCGATCGTGAGTACGTCGACGACCGTTGCGTCGTACCGTTCGCTGCCGGGGTGGCGGAGGTAGCAGATCAGCGCAGGCCGGCCGTTCGCGGCGGACGGGAACGTGCGCCAGTCGAGGGGACGGCCGAGGAACTCGGCGGCCGCCTCGCGGCCCACGACCGGGGGATCCGGCGGCATGGTGATGCGGACGTCCTCGGCCAGCAACTCCCGGAAGCCGGCCGGATCCGTCGCGGCGGCATAACGCCGCAGGATCTCCTCGTCCGCGCTGGTCAGCGGCGGCCTACGCCAGTCCCGCGGATCACCTGGCGCATAGTGCCGGATGGTCTTCCGGGCCCGCTGGATCAGACTGTTCACCGCCGGTACGGCGAGTTCGAGCCCGTCGGCGATCTCGGCCGGGGTCCAGCCGGAGACGTCACGCAGTACGAACGCCGCTCGCTGCCGCGGCGGCAGGTACATCAGCGCGGCGATCAGCGCGAGCTCGATGGTCTCCCGGGCCGCCACGTCCGACGGCGGGTCCCCGCCCAGTAGCGAGTCGGGATACGGGCCGATCTCGGTGGACCACTCCATCGGGTCGCCGACCGGCAGGGTCCGCCGCTCCGCTGCCTTCCGGTGGTCGAGGTAGACGTTGGTGGCGATCCGGAAGAGCCAGGTCCGGAGGGACGCCCGTCCTTCGTACTGCGCGCGGGAGCGCCAGCCCCGCAGAAAGGTCTCCTGGACGAGGTCGTCCGCGTCGGCGACATTCCCGGTCAGGCGGTAGCAGTGCGCGTGCAACGGCCGCCGGTGCTCCTCGAACGCGTCCCGGAACCACGCCTCGTCCGCGGTGCTCGCCATCCGCTCGGACCCTCCTCCCGCCGCCGGGTACGCCGTCGCCGAGAAAGTGCGATGACGATCCGCCTGGTCGCTCGTCCGTATTCATAACACCTGACGAGCACACCTGGAGGAACCCATGACCGCACTGCCGCCGATCGTCGACCGCGAGACCTGGTGCCGCGAGCGCCGTACCCTCCTCGATCGGGAGAAGGCCCACACC
This sequence comes from Kribbella sp. NPDC050470, assembly GCF_044458365.1. Classification (NCBI taxonomy): domain Bacteria; kingdom Bacillati; phylum Actinomycetota; class Actinomycetes; order Propionibacteriales; family Kribbellaceae; genus Kribbella; species Kribbella sp. NPDC050470. The sequence continues at coordinate 104,310 of NZ_JBITHV010000004.1, forward strand.
CGCGAGGGCGACGCGATCGCGGCGGTACGGCGCCGGCTGCCGATGACCGAGGTCGACGCCTCCGCCACCCTGATCGGGGAGAGCGGCCCGGTGTCCTTCCTGGACGTTTTCGACGGCCGCGATCAGCTGATCGCGTACAAGCACATGTGGCACACCGGCGCGGGGATCGAAGGCCAGTGCGTGGGCTGCACCGCGAGCATCTTCGACGTCCACGACGCGAGCTACCTGAACCATCGGGGCGTGTCGTTCGCCATCTTCTGCGAGGGACCGTGGGACGAGATCGCGCCGTTCCGTGAGTTCATGGGCTACACGTTGCCGTGGTACTCGATGCTCGGCGTCGACGACCGCGGCGTCGGACCCGGCCTCATCGACGAGCCGGGCAACATCGCCTGCTACCTGCGCGACGGCGAGCGCGTCTTCCTCACCAACGAGATTGTAGGCCGCGGCGTCGAAACGACCATGCTGCAGGCCCACCTGCTCGACCTCACGGTCTACGGCCGCCAAGAAGCCTGGGAAGACTCTCCCGCCGGCTGGCCCCAACACCCCACCGCCACCTGGTGGACGAAATCCGGCCGCCCCGTCCCCCAATGGACCAGGCCAGGTGATCTCTCCACATGATGTGCTCCTTGGAGGTTCGGAGTTGTGGGTCCTGGTGGTGAGCGGGGCTGCCGCGGATTGCGGCATCGGCACGGCAGCCCCGCCGCTTGTGGCTTCGAGTCAGTCGCGGGGGTCGTACGGTCGGTCTGTCGGGTCGGCCGTCTCGTTCTCGGGTATCCGATCGCAGCGGACCTGATCGTTCGGATAGAGAACCCTCAGTACAGACGCGTATTGCTCGGCCAGTTCGATCGGCGCGATGCGGCTTGCTATCACGACATCGCCGCGGACGACGCGCACGCGCCAATAACGCCGCGCGGTCACAGCGCTGAGGTTCGTGCTAGTTCGTTCGTCACGGACAGATCGCCGAACTGTTGGCGAGCAACTGCCTCGTAACGGGCCGAGTCGTGCAGGTCTCCGATCCAGTCCGTTATCAGGTGTTCGCCAAGCCACAGGCGCACGCGTCTCCACTCGGTTTCACGCTCCCCGTTTGCCGCCGTCGTTCGCACTGCGCTCTCCCACCTCTATGCGTTCGCCGTCGAGATGGCGCTCTCCACGTAGCCATCCTTCGAACGCCGGCCGACTCTGTTCGGGGCAACGCCGGACGTACTCTGCGATCTCGTCCTCGCTCAGGTCGTTCACATCCGTCGCCCCTCCTGTAACCAGCTCGTCGCGTACCGTAGATAGTGGTGCAGACTTGGTTGCCTGAACTGCCACAGAACCGTCACAGCCGCCCGTGCGTCGGAGGAGTGGGCCATGAGCGAAACGAAGGCCACGAGGATCGGTCGTCGAATCGCTGAACTGCGGAAGATTCACGGAGCGACGCAGGTCGGCCTGGCTCAAAAGGCGAACGTGTCCGAATCGGCGATCCGGAAGATCGAGGCGGGCGACCGGGCGGCTTCGCCGGCCATGGTCGCTGCTCTCGCCCGAGCCCTGAACGTCAACATCACGGACATCACCGAGCAGCCGTACGGCGCCTGGAATGCAAGCCCGGAGTCTGACCAGGCAGCTGTTCCCGCCTTGCGTCAGGCACTGGTCGAGGGCGATGACCCGGACTTGGACGTCCCTCGACGTAGCCTCGCCGAACTTCGGGTTGACGTCGCCAAGCTCAAGGAGTGGGACCGCCGCACCGAACATGCCGCGGTGATTCGCGCGCTTCCGGACTTGCTCAGGCATCTCCATCGCGCTCACAACGACGCGTCGACGGCCGAGAGTCCGGTCGCGGCGGAGTTGTTGGCGTCGACCTACTGTTTCGCCGTGATCGGGCTCTACCGGCTGGGCCACCTGGATCTGGCACACCTTGCGGACGAGCGTGCTCGCCGACTTGCGGACCGCGGGAACGACCCGCTGAGGTCAGCAACCGCGGAATGGCACCACGCACTGATATTGCTCTGCGACGGGTCCTATCGTGCCGGGTTGCGGGCCATCAGCCGGGCCCAGGAGGTAGTTGGCGAGGCGCCGGACATCGAGGCCGCGCAGGCCTTGCGAGGAGCTCTGCACCTCCGCGGATCAATCCTTGCCGCACGAATGACCGATACCGACCTGGCGGACGCATACCTTGCCGACGCCGAACAGTTAGCTGCTCCGAAACAGGAAGCGGCGAACTACTACGGGACCAAGTTCGGCCCGACCAACGTCGATATCCACCGTGTGGCCGTACCCGTCGAAATGGCCGACGGCACGACCGCCGTCGCTCGGGCTGCCAAGATCAAGCTCCCGGTCGACACTGCGCCGAGTCGATCCGGTCACTACTGGATCGACCTGTCCCGGGGTTGGCTTCTGCATGGTGATCGTCGGCGGGCCCTGGAGGCGCTCAACATTGCTCGTGGAATCGCTCCGTTGCTCACCCGGTACCACCCTCAGGTTTATGAGACCGTACAGTCGCTGGCGATCAGCGACTCGCGGATGACTGTCAGCCTTGCTCGCTTCGCGGCTTGGTGCGGCATTCGCACCTAGCATCGGAGAGTTCCGACCATGAGTGCGCAGCAGCCGCCCGTCCTCTATGCGATCGTCACTGGGTCTCCTGCGGCGAGGGATGTCGGGAAGTTGGTGGATCTCGCGCAGGCCGATGGGTGGGAGGTGTGTGTGATCGCATCTCCCAACGGGCGTCAGTTCATCGATGTCGACGCGTTGGCGGCGAAGACCGGCCATCAGGTGCGTAGTTCGTACAAGGATCCTGATGCTCCGGATGTGCTGCCGGCCGCGGACGCGATGATCGTTGCTCCGATCACCTGTAACAGCTTGGCGAAGTGGGCGGCGGGCATCTCGGACACGTTGCCGCTGGGGCTGCTGGTCGAGGCGGTGGGGAAGGGGCAGCCGGTGGTCGCGATGCCGTTCTCGAACTGGGCGCAGATCGGATTTCCTGCTGTGCAGGAGGCGATGGCGAAGCTGTCCGGCTGGGGCGTGACGGTGCTGGTCGGCGACGAGGTCTACAAGCAGCACGATCCCGGGACGGGGGAACGGTACATCCACCTTTTTCCTTGGCAGCTTGCCTGGGATGCGCTGCTGGCTCATCCAGCCGGCCAGAACACGCGGGAGGCACCGTGAACCGGTGGGCTTGAACAGGCTATTGCGTGTTCAAGCGCGCTGGACGGTGTGCGGGCCAACGACTCGTGACCACTGTGGTCCACGCGTCGGCGACGCTGCGGGGTCAGACCATGGTCAGTTCTTTTGGTCGTGGAGGTCGGGGCGGTGGGTGGGGGTTGTGATGTCTACGTCGATGGGTTGGGGCTTGGTGGGGGCGGTGAGTTTGCCGGAGGTGGCGGGGAGGTTGAGTTTGGAGCCGGCGAGGTCGATGTCGATGGTGGCGCCGGTGTCGTTGGGGCTGGTCCACTCGGTGTCGCTGAGGGTTACGGCGAGGCCGAGGATGCGGCCCTTGGGGATGACCTCGTCCTGGGCGCGGAGGGGGACGGTGACGGTGGTCCACTGGCCGGGGGTGAGCGGGGTGGGCTTGCTCAGGGACTTGCTGTGGGCGGCGTCGATCCAGCCGCGGGAGACGATGCCGTGGTCGGTTTCGGTGGTGAGCTTTTCGACCGTGTAGTAGCAGGCGTCGTCGTACGACGTGCTCTCGCCTTCACACGTGCTGTCGTCGGTACGGCGGATCCCGGAGAACCGCTCGGCCTCGCCGTACTCGATCAGCCGGGCAGTGATCGGCGTGGTGGTGGAGTCGGCCTTGATCTTCAGCGTGACGGACGCGCTGCCGCTGATCCGGATCGGGGCGGGCAGCGGTGCGGACAGGAACATCTGCCGGCCGGCGATCACCTCGGACGGATCGGAGACGATGTCGTCCTCGGTCAGCTCCGGGTCGTCGGTGACGGTGACCGTTCCCTTGCCGGGAGCACCTAGTTTGCCGGCGGACAGCGGGACGCCGACGGTGCGGTTCACGGCCGGCCAGGTCTTGTAGTCGCGCCAGACGTCGGGGGCCGTCTCGATCGAGGCCATCGGCTCCTTCATGACGCCGTTCTGCAGGCCCTGCAGCCAGTAGTCGAACCACTTGTGCAACTCGTCGACCCACTTGTCCCGCCGGAACTCGAACGGGTCGACGTGGTCTTCGAGGCCGAGCCACAGCTTGCGCGGCACCTTGTTCTTGGCGAGTGCGGTCCACCACTGCGAGAAGTGGTTGGTCTGCACGTTGTAGTCGCTCAGCCCGTGCGTGATGAAGACCGACGCCTTCACCTTGGACGCGGTCCGCAGGTAGTCCCGCTCGGCCCAGAACGACGTGTAGTCGCCGGTCTCGTCGTCGTCGTTGTCCCCGAGGTCCGCGCGGACGGCGTCGCAGGCGGGCGAGTCGTGGCCGACATAGCTGCCGAGCCACGGCATGTAGTCGTCGGAGTACGGCACGCCGCCGGAGCGGGTGTAGTCGTACCAGGAGGAGATCGCGGAGATCGGGACGATCGTCTTCAGGCCGTTGACGCCGGTCGCGGCGACTCCGTTGGCCAGCGTGCCGTCGTACGACTTGCCGATCATGCCGACCGCGCCGCTGGACCAGGTCGCCTCGACGTCCTGGCCGTCCGCGGTGTGCGCGGTGTTGCGGCCGTTCAGCCAGTCGATCACGGCGACGACGGAGTCGATCTCGTCCTTGCCGCCGACGTCGCCGCAGCCGGTCGACCGGCCGGTGCCGACGATGTCGACGCCGACCACGGCGTACCCGCGCGGGACGAAGTAGTTGTCGTAGAACAACGGCATCTTCTGGATGACGCCGTTCTCGTCGTACGTCTTCTTCTCGCTCTCGTTGCCGCGGCCGCAGCAGGAGTAGTACGGCGACGCGTCCATGATGACCGGGATCCGCAGGCCGGACTGGTCGGTCTCCCGGGGCCGGACGATGTCGACGGCGACGACGTCGTTCTTGCCGTCGGAGTCGGTGTCCATGTTGGTGTCGACGTAGACGGACTCGCGCAGCGCGTCGGAGTAGTCGTAGATCGGCTGCGTGCTCTTGTGCGCGGCATCGACGTACGGCGGCGCCCCTGGGGCCCCCGCGGATGCGCCGGGAGGCGGCGCACTGGGGTCGTCCGGCATCCGAGCAGCCGTCGCGGTACCGGTGACGGTACCCAGGCTGAGCACGGTGGACGAGACCAGGATCGTCACCCTGGCGCGGACGGTCGTCATGGCTGGGAAGGCTAGTCACTCCGGAGGTCCAACGCCAGGTTCTGCCGAGATTGGCAAGCACTTCCCTGCCACACAGAGTAGTGATGGACTGGTTCCGATAAGGTGACGGCCACCACCCAGGGGGAGCGTACGGAAGGGTAGGCCAGTGAATCTGCGAGCACCGGTGACATTGCTGGACGTGGCGCAGCGCGCGGGTGTGTCGGTCGCGACCGCTTCCCGCGTGCTCAACGGCGGGGACCGGGTTCCCCGTCCTGAGCTGCAGGAACGGGTCAAGGCCGCCGCGGACGAGCTCGGGTACACGCCGAACGCGCAGGCCCAGGCGCTGGCCAAGTCGTCGACGAACGTGGTCGGCATCCTGGTGCACGACATCGAGGACCCGTACTTCGCGGCGATCGCGAACGGGGTGATGCGGGCGGCCGACGAGCGCGGTCTGCTGGTGATGATGGCGAGCACATTCCGTGACGCGGATCGCGAGATTGCTTACCTCTCGTCGCTGCGGGCCCAGCGGGCCCGGGCCGCGGTGATGATCGGCAGCCGGCGGACCGATCCCGACAGCCTGGCCCGGACGGCGAACGAGGTCGAGACGTTCCTGAACTCCGGCGCCGGCCTGGCGCTGGTCAGCCAGTCCGGGATGCCGGCGCACACCATCGAGCCGGACAACCGCTCCGGCGCGGCCGAGCTGGCCCGGTCGCTGGTCGGCCTCGGCTGGCGGAAGTTCGCCGTACTCGGTGGGCCGGACACACTGGCGACCGCCAAGGACCGGCGGGAGGGTTTCGTGGCCGGGCTGGCGGAGGCCGGGCTGCAGCCGGTCGCGGTCGAGGCCGGTGAGTTCACCCGGGACGGCGGGCACGCGGCCGCCGGGGAGCTGCTGGACCGCAAGGTCGACGTGGACTGCGTGTTCGCGGTGAACGACGTGATGGCGGTCGGCGCGATGTCCGCGTTGCGGGCGCGCGGAGTCGACGTACCTAAGGATCTCGGGGTGGCCGGGTTCGACGACATCGCGACGCTGCGGGACGTGTGGCCCGGGCTGACCACGGTCCGGCTGCCGCTGGAGCAGATGGGCCGCCGGGCGCTCGAGCTGGCCATCGAGGGCGGCGAGGCGACCACCGAGACGTTCAAGGCCGAGGTCGTCCTGCGGGAGAGCACCGCCCGGGCCTGAGGGGGGCTGGGGACTCTGAAATATGCTCACGGGGTGACCGTCTCCGAGATCTTCGACGCGTCGGCCTGGAAGCAGGTGGACGGGTTCGACCTGACCGACATCACCTACCACCGTGCGGTCGACGCCGGGGTGGTGCGGATCGCGTTCGACCGGCCCGAGGTGCGCAACGCGTTCCGGCCGCACACCGTGGACGAGTTGTACCGGGTGCTCGACCACGCGCGGATGTCGACCGACGTCGGCTGCGTGCTGCTCACCGGCAACGGCCCGTCGCCGCGCGACGGCGGCTGGGCGTTCTGCTCCGGCGGCGACCAGCGGATCCGCGGCAAGGACGGTTACAAGTACGCCGAGGGGACGACGGCCGAGTCAATCGACCCGGCCAAGGCGGGCCGCCTGCACATCCTCGAGGTGCAGCGGCTGATCCGCTTCATGTCGAAGGTGGTCATCTGCGTGGTCCCGGGCTGGGCCGCCGGTGGAGGGCACAGCCTGCACGTGGTCGCTGACCTGACACTGGCGTCGGCGGAGCACGCGCGGTTCAAGCAGACCGACGCGGACGTGGCGTCGTTCGACGGCGGGTTCGGGTCGGCGTACCTGGCCCGGCAGGTCGGGCAGAAGTTCGCCCGGGAGATCTTCTTCCTCGGTGACGAGTACAGCGCCGAGGACGCCTACCGGATGGGCATGGTGAACAAGGTCGTGCCGCACGCCGAGCTGGAGGCGACGGCGCTGGAGTGGGGCAAGAAGATCTGTGCCAAGTCGCCGACCGCGCAGCGCATGCTCAAGTACGCGTTCAACCTGATCGACGACGGCCTGGTCGGCCAGCAGCTGTTCGCCGGCGAGGCGACCCGGCTGGCCTACGGCACCGACGAGGCCGCCGAGGGCCGCGACTCCTTCCTGGAGAAGCGCCCGGCCGACTGGTCGCCGTACCCGTACGCCTTCTGATCTATCTTTAGCCGGCAGCGGACGACTCGAGCGGCCGGATGCTCGTCGCTTCCGCGAAAGCCCAGGTGTCCGTGTACTGCTGCCACCGCACGACCTTGCCGTGCTCGATGTCCCAGACATGGACGACCTGCACGTTCAAGTCCCGGCCCGTGGGCTGCACAGTGGCGGTGTAGCGCCCTTGCATGACGACCGTGTCACCGCAGGCGTGCAGGCGCTCGACCTCGATCCGGAACGTGTCCCCGAACAGTTCGGGGAAGCGGGCGAACACTCGAGCCACGATCTGATCGTGGCCGTAGATCGGTTCACCCGGCCACAGCGTCACGTGCTCGGCCTCGTTCCATTCCACCTGCGGATCGAGCATCCCCAGCATCTCAGGCAGGTCACCGCGCGCGAATGCGTCGTAGATCGTGCGCACCAAGTGAGTCTGATCGGACATGGCTCCCCCTCCTGACCGCCACCCCAGCGGTACCCCGGCGTGAATGCGCCGTCCTTCGAGTGTCGACCCGGGTGCCGGTGATTTGAAGGTCTCGCCTCTGCCTGCCGTCGTTCATAACAGTGATGGCTGAGTAATTCTCAGAGACTTCTGTGCGAAGTCGTGACAGTTCGCGGTAGGAGGCTTACGGTCGGGCGGTATGGACAACCTCTCCCGGCGTGGGTTGCTCAGTGGTGCCGGCGCGGTTCTCGCCGCCGGTGCGCTGGGCACATCCACCGCCTCCGCCCGCCCGGTCCGTAGTCTCGGCCTGCCGCCGACGAAGCGCTTCTCCTTGGACGGCCCGGGTGGTGAACTCTTCCGCGGCAAGCCGCTGGCCGACGTCACCGTCATGCAGTCGCTCGCGTTCGACGGGCTGAACCAGCGGCTCTACACCGGCCAGCTACGGTCGGGCAGGCCGGGCACGAGTGGCGACCTCACGCTGACCCAGTTGAGCCTGACCGGCGAGGTCCTCGGGCGGATGTACCTGCTCGGGTTCGGCCATTCTGTGTCGATCGGCGCCGAGTCTGTCGGGCGTACGACGTACCTCTGGACCGAGACCGACGTGGATACGGCCAACGGGCGCGGGCGGCAGATCGCCCGCTTCCGGTGGCAGAACGGGCTGACGTTGACCAAGGACTCACCAGGACTGCGGAAGTGGAAACCGGTGGAGGCGGGCAGCGTGTTCACGCCGTCGGTGGACCAGCGCTACGACCGGCTCGGTGTGCGCTACTCGTTGCCGGACGGCATGCACATCAACGTGTACTCGCTGGCCGCAGCGCGGGCGGGCAACTTCTCGAACCCGCTCGTGTCCTTCAAGCAGCCGGCGATGACGGCCGGAATCGACTTCCAGGGCTGGGCGCTCCACGGCTCGTACGCCTACCTCTGGGAGGGCGAGGCGTACGCCGGGGCGCCCGATCCAGCGTTGGCGACGTCGAAACTCTGGTGCTACGACATGAACTCCGGCCAGGTCGTCGAATCGGCTCGCGTCCTGGACGCCCCGGACCTCACCCACCGCGAGGCCGAAGGTGTCGGCGTCTACACCGACCCCTACGGCCGCTCCCGCCTCTGCTTCGGCTTCGCCTCCGGAGTCGCCGGCGACCGCCGAGCCAACCTCTTCTACCGCAGCCGACTCATCTGACACCACGATCCCGTTCGTTGCCTCCTGCAACGGCAACGGTCATAGCCCCGGCTACCTTTCTTACTGGGCGACGCCGTAGAGGCGGTCGCCGGCGTCGCCCAGGCCACTACTTCTGACAACTTCTTTCTTTCTTTCTTATTGCGCAACGCCGTACAGCCGGTCGCCGGCGTCGCCCAGGCCGGGGACGATGTAGCCCTTGTCGTTCAGGTGGGAGTCCATGCCGGCGATGACGAGGTTGCACGGTACGGCGAGCTCGGCCAGTTCGCGCTCGATCCGCTCGACGCCTTCGGGGGCGGCCAGCAGGCAGATCGCGGTGATGTGGTCGGCGCCGCGGTCCACCAGGAACTGGATCGCCGCGGCCAGCGTGCCGCCGGTCGCCAGCATCGGGTCGAGCACGTAGCACTGGCGCCCGTGCAGGTCCTCCGGCAGTCGCTCGGCGTACGTCGACGCGGTCAGCGTCTCCTCGTTCCGGATCATCCCGAGGAACCCGACCTCCGCGGTCGGCAGCAGCCGGCTCATCCCCTCCAGCATGCCGAGACCGGCGCGCAGGATCGGCACCACGAGCGGCTTCGGCGCAGTCAGCTTCACGCCCTCCGCCTCAGCGACCGGGGTCTGGACAGTGACCGGCCCGGTGCGGACGTCCCGCGTCGCCTCGTAGGCGAGCAGCGTGACGAGCTCCTCGGTCAGCCGCCGGAAGGTGGGCGAGTCCGTGCGCTCGTCCCGCAGCGCGGTGAGCTTGTGGGCGACGAGCGGGTGGTCCACGACGAGGATCTGCATGGCCGGAACGGTACCGTCGGCGATTCGCGGCGGGAAAGCGCGCTCGCTGCCAGACTTGAAAGTGCACCGGATATGCCCTGCTCGCCCCAACAGGAGCACGCCGATGACCGAGAGCGCCGGTAAGTCGCCCGATCAGCTGGACCGGCTCCGCCGGCGTGCCGCCTTCCTGCGGGAGTTGGAGGAGGCCAAGGCGCTCAGAGACCGGATCGCGCCGCGCCGAGCCCGGGTCCGGCAGCTCCGGGAGGCTATGCGCAGAGCGACGTACCATCACTGATGGTTAGGGGTACTGATGACCGGGGCGGTGGGGTGGGAGTAAGCATCTGATACCGCGTCGAAACCCGAAAACCTCCCGTGCGGGGCGCTTCTCTGCGACGATGAACCGGTGTCTGATGCCACGGCAGGGCCGATGACCACCGACCTCGACTTCGCGGTAGCCGCCTACACCGAGGACGGAGTCTGGAACGTCACACCGCTGGTGCTGCGCGGTGAAGCCGACCTGTCCACCCTGGTGTCCGCGCTCCGGCGCTACCCGGGTGAGGCCGGCGTGCTGGGGATGATCTCGGTCGACGAGGACTTCTTCGTCCTGCTCCGGGTGATCGGCGGCCGGGCCCGGCTGCTGATCTCCGACGTCACCGCGGCCACCGAGTGGCCGCTGGCCCGGCAGGTGGTCGACGAGCTCGACATCCCGCTGGCCGATGACGACGACGAGCAGGTGCCGGCCGGTGACCTGGCGATCATCGCCGACCTCGGGATGAGCGCGATGGACCTGGGCGCGCTGTGCGACGACGTCGACCTCTACCCCGAGGAGATGCTCGAGGAGATCGCCGAGACGCTTGGGTTCGGCAACCAGTTCCACGAGGCGATCGAAGCCGTTGGTTAGCCCGGCGGTGCAGCGCGAGTGGGCGCGGCTGATGACGCTCGCGCTGGCGGAAGGCGAGAAGGCGCTTCCGGACGTGCCGATCGGGGCGGTCGTGGTGGACGCCGACGGCGCGGTGATCGGCCGCGGTCACAACGAGCGGGAGACCACCGGCGACCCGACCGCGCACGCCGAGATGGTCGCGATCCGGGAGGCCGCCCGGCACGTCGGCGAGTGGCGGCTGACCGGCTGCACGCTGGTGGTCACGCTGGAGCCCTGCACGATGTGCGCGGGCGCGATCGTGCTGTCCCGGCTGGAGCGGCTGATCTTCGCGGCGTACGACGAGAAGGCCGGCGCGGTGGGGTCGCTGTGGGACGTGGTCCGGGACCGCCGGCTGAACCACCGGCCCGAGGTGATCGGCGGCGTGATGGCCGACGAGGCGGGTGCGCGGCTGCGCGATTTCTTTATCGGGCACAGACCTTGATAAGGTCACCGGCGGTGGCGTGTCCGAGCGGCCGAAGGAGCGCGCCTCGAAAGCGCGTGACGGGCAACCCCCGTCCGAGGGTTCAAATCCCTCCGCCACCGCCATGCGATTGGATGGTTCCGCACGGAGTGTGGGACCATCCAGTCGCATATCAAGTGCTGTGGGATTTGGGAGGAGCCTGCGACGGTTCCCTCCGCCACCGCCAACCACCCTTTAGGGTGGAGCACGACCGGAGACCCTGATGCTGTGTGATGCGTCAGGGTTTTCGTCTCTCGGGACCTGATGCGGGAGAGGGCCCCACGTGGACGTTGCGGAGCTGGACCGGATTCTGCTGGCCGGGGCGGCCGTGCTGCTGGTCGCGATCGTCGCGATCCGGCTGACCGGGCGGCTCGGGCTCCCGTCGCTGCTCATCTACCTGCTGATGGGCCTGCTGCTCGGCGAGGCCGGGCCAGGTGGGATCCAGTTCGAGAACGCCGAGCTCGCGCACGCCCTCGGGTTCGCCGCGCTGGTGGTGATCCTGACCGAGGGTGGCCTGACCACCCGGTGGAACGAAGTCCGGCCGGTGATGCCGCTGGGCGTCGTACTGGCCACGGTCGGGGTCGCGGTCAGCGTGGGGGTCGTCGCCTGCGTGGCGCACTACGTCCTCGGGCTGGACTGGCAGACCGCCGTACTGATCGGAGCGGTCACGTCACCGACCGACGCGGCGGCCGTGTTCTCGGTACTGCGGAGGGTGCCGATCAAACCGCGGTTGCGGGGGGCCCTGGAGGCCGAGTCCGGTCTGAACGACGCTCCGACCGTGCTCCTGGTCACCCTGGTCAGCACCGGCGAGGTCGGCGAGAAGGGCCTGCTGTACTTCTCCGGCCTGGTGATCTACGAGCTCGTGGTCGGCGCCCTGTTCGGGTTCCTGATCGGCTGGGTCAGCGTCGGGGTGATCCGCCGGGTCGCGCTCGGCTCAGCCGGCCTCTACCCGCTGGCCGTCCTGTCGGTGGCGATCATCTCGTACGCCGGTGGCGCCGTACTGCTGCACGTGTCGGGGTTCGCCGCCGTCTACGTGACCTCGCTGATCCTCGGGCGGGCCGAGTTGCCGCACCGGATGGCGACCCGGTCGTTCGTGGACGGGATCGCCTGGCTGGCCCAGATCGGGCTGTTCGTGATGCTCGGGCTGCTGGCCTCGCCGGACCGGATCGGGTGGGACGACGTCGGAGTCGCGCTGGTGATCGGGATCGCGGTGACGGTGGTCGGCCGGTTCGCCTCGGTGGCGGTGTCGGCGGCGCCGTTCCGGATGCCGTGGAACGACCAGGCGTTCATCTCCTGGGCGGGGCTGCGCGGGGCAGTCCCGATCGTCCTGGCGACGATTCCGCTGGCCGAGGGGGTTCCGAACTCGGACCGGGTGTTCGACGTGGTCTTCGTGCTGGTGCTGCTGTTCACGCTGCTCCAGGGCCCGTCGCTGCCGTGGGTGGCGAAGCGCCTCAGGGTCCTGGACGAGAACGCGGCGTACGAGGTGGACATCGACGTGGCGCCGCTGGAGTCGCTCGGTGCCGACATGCTCCAGGTGCACGTGCCCAGCGAGTCCCGCCTGGCCGGTGTCGAGATCGGCGAGTTGCGGCTGCCGGGCGGGGTCTCGGTCTCGCTGGTCATCCGCGGCGACCGCGCCTTCGTCCCCGACCTGCGGACGGTGCTCCGGGCCGGCGATTCACTCCTCGTGGTCGCACCCAGCCCGCTCCGGGACCAGGCTGTACGGCGGCTCCGCGCCGTCTCCCGGGCCGGCCGCCTGGCCGGCTGGTTCGGGGAACGCGGCCGGGAACCCCGCTGATCAGTTCGGGTTCTGGCCCGAGGGGATCGGCTGCGGGGTGTGGATCACCGGGAGGCAGACGGTGGAGTCCGGCGGGACGGTGACCGAGGCCGGCCCCTTCGGCTTGAGGGAGGTGTAGCCGCCGCCGACGACCAGGTCGACGGTGTGGTCGGTACGGCCGTCGCCGATGATCAGGGCCGTCTGCCGGAGCTGGCCGGCCAACAGCAGCAGCTCGGGGGAGTTGTCGGCCGAGCCGCGGATCGCGACGACGTCGATCTTGTCGCCCTTCGGCTCGTTGGCGATCTTCGCGACGTGGAATCCGCGCTTCCTCAGCACCTCGGCGACCGCGGCCGCCGTCCCCGCCTTGGCGCCGCCGTTGTAGACGTTCACCACGACCTGCTTGGGCACCAGCCGGTTGTTCGGCAGCTTCTGCTCGACGCAGGTCGGTTCGGCGCTGCTGTTGATCAGCGAGTTCCAGCCCCACCAGGCGCCGCCGACCAGCATCCCGAGCAGGATCACCATCGTGATCGGCGTCCGCCAGCGGATACGTGAGTGCGGCCGCGGTTGCGGATGGATCGCGGTCATCGGCTCAACCCCCCGTGAGCAGCCATGTTTCAGTCCACGACCAGGACCCTGGCGTGTAGTACCGAACGCTGCTGCAGCGCGGCCCGGAGGGCCCGATGCAGCCCGTCCTCGAGGAACATCTCACCCTTCCACTCCACGACGTGCGCGAACAGGTCGCCGTAGAAGGTGGAGTCCTCGTCGAGCAGCGCGTTCAGATCGAGGGTGCCCTTGGTCGTGACGAGCTCGTCCAGCCGCACCTGCCGTGGCGGCAGCGACGACCAGTCCTTCGGCTTGAGCCCGTGGTCCGGGTACGGCCGTTCCTCCCCGACGCGCTTGAAGATCACCCCTCGAAGTCTAGCGGGGGAACGGGTCGTGCGAGAGGTCGTGAATGTCACCGGAACAGACCGGAGTGGCGGCACAACCTTTTGGGCACGATCAGCGTCACTAGGGGCAAGGAGAGGTGGGGCGTCTCCGCGCGGCCCACGGATTGGGGGGTAAACCGCATGCGAATTCTTTCCAAACTCGGCGTCGCCGCGGCCACCGTCACGCTGGTCGCGGCCGGTACGGCGCTGCCGGCCGACGCGATCACCGTGACCCAGGCCAAGGCCGCCCAGACCCGGCTGAACAAGCTCGGCTGCGCCGCCGGCCCGGTGGACGGCCGGATCGGCTCGATGACCAAGGCCGCCACGGTCCGGTTCCAGTCCGCCAACCGGCTCAGCCAGAACGGTTCGCCGACCGGGACGACGTACACCCGTTTGATGGCGAGTACGGCGAAGCGCTGTGACGTCCGCCCGGTCCCGGCCCGGTCCGGCAGCGGCCGCCGGATCGTCATCAGCCAGTCGCAGAACTGGGTCTGGCTGATCGATGCCCGCGGCAAGGTCGTCCGGCAGGGCGGGATCATCGACAACCCGCGGTACCTGCGGGCCGGGACGTACACCAGCGGCTCGAAGTGCGGCCGGGCGGCCCGGATCCGGAGGAACACCGACGGCGGATCGCTGTACCTGAACAACTTCGTCCGCTTCGCCCCGTGCGGGATCGGTTTCCACCAGATCCCGACCTACAAGTCGAACGGCCGGCAGATCCACGCCGACTGGCTGCTCGGGACGAACTACAAGGTCTCGCACGGCTGCATCCGGGTGTCGGCCTCGATGTCGGCGACGATCTGGTCGTTCACGGCCAAGTCGGTCCGCGTCGTCGTGATGCGCTGATCGGGGTGCAGGCCGACAGGACGTGTACTTCCATTGCCGGCCACTCCCGGTCTGAGCCGAGCGGGGAACCGGCCGTGACCGGCGGACACCTCCTGTCGAGCCGCACCACCTCGAAGAAGCACTAGCATGCGCAGCGGGTAGTTCCGTCAATCGGGGAAAGGCACGCTGACATGGCCGAGAATGCCGACGTCGTGGAGACCGTCAAGCAGGGGTACGCGTTCGAGGGGGCTGCGATCGAGCTCGGCGCTCTGCTGGCCGGGGACGAGCCCAAACCCGACGCGGCGGTCCGGATCCCGCTGTCGATGGTGAACCGGCACGGCCTGGTCGCAGGCGCGACCGGCACCGGCAAGACCAAGACGCTGCAGCTGATGGCCGAGCAGTTGTCCGCCGCCGGGGTCTCGGTGTTCGCCGCCGACATCAAGGGTGACCTGTCCGGCATCTCGCAGCCGGGGCAGGAGAGCGAGAAGCTGCTGGCGCGGACCAAGACGATCGGCCAGGAGTGGACCGCGACCGGGTTCCCGACCGAGTTCTACGCGCTCGGCGGCCGGGGCACCGGCGTCCCGATCCGGGCCACCATCACGTCGTTCGGGCCGGTGCTGCTGTCCAAGGTGCTCGGGCTCAACGACGTCCAGGAGTCCTCGCTCGGCCTGATCTTCCACTACGCCGACAAGCAGGGCCTGACGCTGCTCGACCTGAAGGACCTGCGCTCGGTCATCACGCACCTGACCAGCGACGAGGGCAAGGCGGACCTGAAGGAGCTCGGCGGGCTGTCCGCCGCGACGGCCGGCGTGATCCTGCGGGCGCTGATCGGGTTCGCCGACCAGGGTGCCGAGGCGTTCTTCGGCGAGCCCGAGTTCGACACCGCGGACCTGATGCAGGAGCGCGACGGCAAGGGCGTCATCTCGCTGCTCGAGCTGCCGAACCTGCAGGACCGGCCGGCGCTGTTCTCCACCTTCCTGATGTGGCTGCTGGCCGACCTGTTCGACGACCTGCCCGAGGTCGGCGACGTGGACAAGCCGAAGCTGGTGTTCTTCTTCGACGAGGCGCACCTGCTGTTCAACGACGCGTCGAAGGCGTTCCTGGAGTCGATCGCGCAGACCGTCCGGCTGATCCGGTCGAAGGGGGTCGGCGTCTTCTTCGTCACCCAGACGCCGAAGGACGTGCCGGACGAGGTGCTCGCGCAGCTCGGCTCCCGGGTGCAGCACCAGCTCCGGGCGCACACGCCGAACGACGCCAAGGCGCTGAAGGCGACGGTGTCGACGTTCCCGAGCTCGTCGTACGACCTGGAGGAGGTGCTCACCCAGCTCGGCATCGGCGAGGCGGTCGTCACCGTCATGAACGAGAAGGGCGCGCCGACGCCGGTCGCGTGGACCCGGTTGCGGGCGCCGCTGTCGCTGATGGCGCCGGCCACCGCCGAGCAGCTGACCGCCGCCGTGCAGGCGTCGCCGAACAACGCCAAGTACACCGAGATGATCGACCGGGAGTCGGCGTACGAGAAGCTCGCCGCCAAGGTGCAGGCCGGGGCGGAGGCGGCCGAGGCCGAGAAGCAGGCGCAGGAGCAGGCCAAGCCCGCGCCGGAGCCTCGGCAGCGGGCGCAGAAGCAGGAGAAGTCGATGGTCGAGCAGGTGATCGGCTCGTCCGCCTTCAAGCAGTTCGCGCGCTCGGCCGGGCGGGAGATCGTCCGCGGCCTGTTCGGGGCGGCGCGGCGGCGGCGCTAGGGATTCAGCGCTCGGGATTTACCTGTCCTGCAAGGGATTCCGGCGTTTGATCCTTGATCAAACGACTGAATCATCAACCAGTGTCCATCGTTCCCACATCGTCATCCACAGCGCGCCGCCGCCGATTGGGACGAGACGCCGACTCGTCGTACGGTGTTACGCGATGGTTGCGCAGAGTAGGCGAGCGATGCGGCAATGGGCGCTGTGGACCCTGACGGTCCCGGCGTTCGCTGTTGTCGTGCTCGTCGACCTCGCCGCTGTCGGGTACGCGGTGCAGGCCTTCACCGGCCTGCCGAGCTGGCACGGCCTCGACGTGGTCTTCGCGCTGATCGCCTCGGCGCTGATCGCGGTCGAGGGCGCGCGCCGGGTGGAGAATCGGCGCCGGCGCGGTGGTGCGCTGCACAAGGACCTCGCCCCGGCCTGGATGATCGCGGCCGCCATCGTGCTTCACCCCGCGCTGGCGATCCTGGTCGCCGTACTGCTCCGGATCTGGTGGCGGATCCGGGCCGGCAAGTGCATTCCGTACCGCTGGGCCTTCTCCACTGCGGTGCACGTGCTCGCGGTCGGCTCCGCGCACGCCGCCTTCACCGCGGTGGGCGGCCTGACCGGAGGCGGCGGGCTGGGCCTGGTCGTGTCGATGGTCGCGGCCGGGATGGCGTACGTCGTCACCGACACCGTGCTCTGTGGTCTGGCGATCTCGCTGATCCTCCCGGGCAGCAGTTGGCGGGAGGCGTTCGGCGGCATGGACGACCTGTGCACCGACGCGACGGCCGCGACGCTCGGCTGCCTGCTTGCTGCATCCTGCCTGGTCAGCCCCTGGTTCGCGTTCGTGGCGATCCCGATCACGCTGACCGCGCAGCGGGCGCTGCTGCTCACGCAGCTCGAGTCCGAGGTGCAGACCGACCCGAAGACGAGCCTGACCCGGGTCGACTGGTGGCGCCGGCGGACCGAGGAGATGCTGCGCGCCGCGCGGAACCAGAACGAGCCGATGGCGGTCCTGCTGATCGACATCGACCACTTCAAGCAGGTCAACGACCGGCACGGCCACCTGGTCGGCGACGAGGCGCTGCGCGCGGTCGCGACCATCCTGCGCAGCGCGATCCGGGCCAAGGACGTGATCGGCCGGTTCGGTGGCGAGGAGTTCGTGATCGCGCTGCCGGAGACCGGCCTCGACGACGCGACCGTGACCGCGGACCGGCTCCGCAACGCGGTCGCCGCGAGCCCGCTGGCCGCGATGTGCGCGGGCGTCCTGGACGACCCGGAGCTCGACCCGGACACCTTCCAGCTCACCGTCTCGATCGGCGTCGCCGTCTACCCCGCCGACGGCATCACCGTCGACGACCTGCTGCTGCGGGCCGACCGCGCGATGTACGCCGCCAAGGCCGCCGGTCGCAACCGCGTCCGCCTGGCCGCGGACGTCGTACCTCCGCCGCGTCCCCTGCCGACGCCGGTGCCCGCTCCCATGGACCGCCCGACGGACCGCGATGCCGCCCCGGCCGACCACGCGGTGGCCACCGGGGCCGCGGCTCCCACCGATCGCAGCTGATCCGGCAGAACCTTTCGGCCGGGTACGGCGTCCTGTGTGTGAGGGCTGCAGGACGGAGAGGGCATGGCGAGTCCGGGGAGTCGTGACGACGACTTCACCGCCTTTGTGCTGGCCAGGTCCGCGCGGTTGGTGCACTTCGCGCGGATGCTCTGCGGCGACGCCGAACTCGCGGAGGATCTGGTCCAGACGGCGCTGGAGAAGGCCTACCTGCGCTGGGAGCGGATCGAGATGGCCGACCCGTTCGGCTACGTCCGGCAGGCCGTCGTCAACCAGCACCTGTCCTGGGTACGGCGTCGTCCCTGGCGCGAGCGGCCGAGTGGCGACGCGGTGGAACTCGACCAGTACCTCGATGCGTCGGTGGCCGACCCGGCCGGCGCGGTGGCCCGCCGGGTGGCGATCGGCGCCGCGCTGGCGACCCTGACCCGGCGCGAGCGGACGGTCGTCGTACTGCGGTACGTCGAGGATCTGACGGAGAAGGAGACCGCCGCCGTCCTCGGGGTCGCGGTCGGCACGGTGAAGAGTGCGAACGCCCGCGCGCTGGAGAAGTTGCGCACGGCTCCGGAGTTGAGCGGCCGGTACGTAGGAGAACGAGCATGAACGACGAGCGGAGAGTCACCCCCGAGGACGACCTGCGGGCCGCCCTCGCGCCGGACGACACGATCACGCCGCTCGACCCGGCCCGGGTGATCGCGGGCGCACGCCGCCGCCGGAAGGTCCGCGGCCTCGCCACCGCGGGAGTCGCGTCGGCCGCGGTGCTCGCGGTTGCGGCCGGCGGACTCCTGGCCAGCGACTGGACCCTCGGCACCTCGCCCGAGCCCGCGGACCCACCCCTGGTCGTGTCGACCGAGCCGACGCCGACGCCGACTGTGCGGCCGACACCGCTTCCGACACCTTTGGTGCCGACGCCGTCGAGTCTGACGCCCGGGTCGACCATCACGTCCGGATCAAGCGTGACCACACCCGGGCCCACCGCGTCCGACCCGCCGACCCAGGGAAGCGCCAGTACGCCGACGGTGACGAGTTGCCTGCTGGCCTCGGCCGGCGAGCCTGCCCCCGGGCCGGCCGCCAAGCAGCGCGGCATCCTGGACAGCAGCCTCATCGTCGTTGCTGACAGCAACTACTGGATGGCCTGCGACACCACCTTCCGGACGATGCCGTCGGCGCGACGGCCGGCCGAGCTGCAACGGCCGGCCGTGCAGGACAACGACGCTTTCGCGGTCGCGAACAACGTCATCGAGACCGCAGCCGGTCACCGGGACTACTTCTGGGCAGCAGGGATGCTGCCCGCCGGGGTCGCGACCGTGCGGTACAGCTTCGTCGACGGCGCGGTCGTGGATGCCAAGGTCAGCAACGGTTTCTGGATGATGCGGCACGTCTCCAGCCGGCCGCCCGGCGCCCACGACCTGGGCGATCGCGTCCGAGTGCAGTTGCTCTCGCCGACCGGCGCCGTACTGAACGACGTCCGGTTGAACTGGGGGACGCAGACCTGCGCCCAGATCACGCACGGCTGCTGAGACAGAACCTTTCCGGCCGTCGCGGGCGTCCTTCAGCCCGAACCGACCGGACGAAAGGGCAATGATGATCGAACAGGACCGGAAGCGGCGGATGGTCAGAGTGCTGGTGAGCGGACTCGCCGTCGCCGCGGTGGCCGGTGTCGCAATCGCCGGTACGGCGGTGGCTCGCAACCGGGACTCGTCAGCCGACACCGCGGCCGCGGGCGGGTCGGACACTCCGGCCGTCGCCACGCCGAGCCCGGCCGGACTGGAGACTCCGGCCCCGACCCCGAGCAGCCTCGCAACCCCGGTGCCGAGGCCGACACCGACTCGTGCTGCGCCGACGCCGAGCCAGATCCCGAGCTCCGTCGGGGTGCACAAGCCGATGCCGACAAAACAGGCCGAGCAAGCGCCGCCGGCCGACCCGGTCGCCGCCTGCAAGAGCTGGCTGAAGCAGGTCGCCGCGGAACGAGGCGAACCCGTGCCTGGCTCCAACGCCAAGGTCGTCGCCCAGCTCAACGGCGCTCCCGGCACCGTGCTGATCCTTGCCGACAGCAAGTACTGGGCCGGCTGCGACACCGCCTTCGCCCGCAACGGCGGCGGCGAAGGCTCGATCCGGCAGCCCGCAAAGATCGCCAAGCCCGCGCCCGGTGACGCCGAGGCATTCGCGGTCGCGAACAACCTGATCTCGATCAAGGGCAAGCAGTACGAGTACTACTGGGCCGCCGGCCAGCTGCCGTCGAACGTCGCGAAGATCTCCTACACCTTCCCCGACGGCAAGACCACCCAGGCCGTCGTCAAAGGCAACTACTGGGTGATGCAGCACCAGACCGCGACGCCCTGGAAGGAAGGGTCCGCCGAAGGACCGCAGATCCAGGTCATTCTGTGGGCGCCGAACGGCCAGCCGCTGCGGAACTTCATCCTCACCTGGGGCGAGGACACCTGCGCCCAGATCAGCCACGGCTGCTGAGAGTTGCGAACCGCCAGGCCATCACAATCGCCGCCTCGGGCGATCCGCACGCGGCAGATCACGCCGGAGGCGCGATTGTGATGGCCTGGGCGTTCAGCAGGCGCCGAAGGTCCCTGCCGAGACCCACGCCTTCGCGACATACATCCCGGGGTGCACGCGGAGCCAGATGTTGCTGGTGCCCTGCGAGCCGGTGACGCTCTGACCGGTCGTCTGGCACTCGACGGTCACCTGCGCGGACTTGCCCGCCATCCCGACGATCGCGCCGGAGGAGCTGGCCGCGTTCCGCACGTTGAGGTAGCCGGACGAGATCGACACCGTGCCGCGGCCGCCGTCTCCGGTCCACAGGTAGGTCACGTCGACCCAGGCGTTGTTCGTCAGCGCGAGCCCGTCCCAGAACGTCCCGTCCGCAAGGTCGATACCGGCCGGGTTCGCGACCGTCCGGCCGAACTGGTCCTTGCCGCCGTTGTACCCGTCCTGGTACGCCGCCTGCGCTTCGGGCTTGCCCTGGGGCAGGTCCTTCCACATCTCCCGGGTGGCGCTCGGGTTCCAGTAGTCGTCCTTGGTGTTCCACGGGCCGACGTCCCACACCGGCTCGAAGGCGCACCGCGACGCCGTGCAGACCTTGACCGAGTAGGTGCCGGAGCCGTTCGCGGACAGTCCGCGGCGGGACGGCAGTGCGACGAAGTGGTCGCGGTTCACGATCACGTGGCCGTTGGCCGTCGTACCTCCGACCAGGCCTTCGCGGGTGGCGAAGACGCGGGACTTCAGCGGTGCGGCCTGGATGCTCATCCGGCTCGGGTCGACCTTGTCGGTCGGCTGAACCGTCACGTCGCCGACCCACGGGCTGCCGCCGGCCGGTGGGGCGCTGACGACGATCCGCAGTTGGACCTGGTCACTGGCACCGGGCAGTGCGGTCGGCGTACCGGACTTTGCCGGGGTCCACTCGGTCCACTTGTCCTTGACCCAGGCCCGTACGTCGACCTCCGCCGACGAACCGTCCGGCGTACCGGACGTGTAGCCGACGACGACGGCCGAGGTGGCGGCGTCGAAGCGGACCGGCGTGAGCTCGGCGAGACCCGAGCGTTGCTTGATCTCGCTGGAGCCGATGGCGGCCGGGGCGTCGCCGAGGATGATCCGGCTGCCTTCGACCTTCACGTTGCTGGATCCGGCCACGGGCTGGGCCGTGACGGCGACCGGATCGGTCGGGGCAGCGGTGCTTTGCAAGGTGGCGGTGAAGATCGCGAGCGTCGCGGCCAGAGCGGCCGTGAGCTGCGCACATCGGGTGATACGCATGGGCGGTTACCTCCGGGGCGGTGAAGGTGTGCTGCGCTTCTCGACCCAATGTGACAAATCAACCTGGCTTCTGTACAGCCCGTCAATAAATTTCTTCGCTGGAGTTGGTGTACGGACAGAACCTGATCGATCACCCAGCGGGTTTGGACCGGTGTGACAAAGGCAGAGGAGATTCGATGACCCGGACCGCGGACGCCGACTTCGAGCGCTTCGTGTTGGCGCAGTCGACCCCCTTGCTCCGCTTCGCGGAGATGCTGTGCGGCGATCGGCACACCGCCGAGGACCTGGTGCAGCAGGCGTTGATGCGGTCCTATCCGAAATGGCACCGGCTGGACGGTGACCCGTTGCGCTACGTACGCCGGGTCCTGGTCAACCGGTTCCTCTCCCAGTCCCGGCGGCGCTGGAACAACGAGGTTCCCAGCGACCCGGTGGTCAACGACTGGGACCAGCGAGCGGTGGCGGACTTCGCCGGTGAGGTCCAGACCAGGGAGGCCGTGCTCTCGGCGCTCGCCGGTCTGACCGTGCGGGAGAGAGCCGTGGTCGCGCTGCGCTACTCGCAGGATCTCTCCGAGGCCGAGACTGCCGAGCTGCTGGGCCTGGCGGCCGGGACCGTGAAGAGCACGGCGTCCCGCGCCCTGGCCAAGTTGCGGCTGGCACCCGACCTGATCGAAACAGGAGTTGGAGGACACTGATGAGTGACGAGCAGCGGGTACGCAGCGCTCTCGAGTACGACCTGGAGCCCTGGCAGCCGAACGCGTCCGAGCTGATGCGGCGCGGCAAGCGGCTGGCCTGGCTCCGCCGTGGACTGGCCGCGGCGGGCGTCACCGCCTTGGCCGGAACCGTTGCGACGGTGTCCGCCGCGGTCGGCGGGCCCACCGCCGCCAAGAACCTGCTGGCCGGCGACGGCAAGCCGTCGGTGCCGGCCGTCGTTCCGGCCGAGACCCCGACGCCGTCGGTCGACCCGACCTGCCTGCCGGGCAAGCCGGCGTTGCCGAAGGCCACCATCTCGGTGCACAAGACGATCGACCCCAACCAGCAGCCCTCGGTCCCGGCCAAGCCGACCGTGCCGTCGGTGAAGCCTTCGCTGCCGGGGACGAAGCCTTCGCTGCCCGGGACGCCGAGCATCCCGACCAAGATGCCGACGCTGCCGCAACGTACGCCGTCCGTGCCGCCGAAGCCGAGCCTCCCGACGGGCAAGCCGTCGATCCAGGCCGGTCAGCCGAGCATCCCGGCCAAGACGCCGACGTTGCCGGGCACGCCGTCGGTCCCGACCGGGAAGCCGAGCCTGCCGGCCAAGCCGACGCTGCCGTCTGTGCCGACGACCAAGCCGTCGCTGCCGTCGGTGGCGGTCCCGAGTGAGCTTCCGTCGGCCAAGCCCTCGGTGCCGGGCAAGCCGGTCGCGACGCCGACCCTGCCGGACTGCGTGCACGGCGTGCCGTCCGAGAAGCCGTCCGCGCCGGCGCCGAAGCCGACCCTGCCGGGCAAGCCGTCGCTGCCGACGCCGAGCGCCAAGCCGTCCGCGCCGAAGCCGGCCGTGCCGACCGTCACGGTCTCCGGCGGTGTGAAAATCACCGTCGACCCGGGCAAGCAGCCGTCGTACCCGACGACCAAGCCGTCGTTCCCTACCACGAAGCCGAGCATCCACACGGAAACCCCGAGCTTCCCCACCGGTCTCCCCTCCTCAAACCGGTAGGGCACCCCGGGTGGTCACCGGCGGGTAGGCGAATGCGAGTCCCTACTCGCCGGTGACCCCATCCGCGAGTTCGCGGACCACGTCGAGATGGCCGGCGTGCCGCGCGTACTCCTGGAGCACGTGGAAGAGGATCCAGTTCACCGTCGGCCGTTCCTCGCCGAATCGGCCGCCGGTCGCAGCACGGGTGGCGGGATCCACCCCGGTCACCAGGCGCCGGGTGGTCTCGCCACCCTCGTGCAGCCGAGCGATCAGCCCGGCCAAGGTCTCGTCGGGCCGGACCGACCAACGGCCGTCCGGGTCGCCGCCGGAGTCACCCCACGGCTCGTCGACCTGCTCGGCGTCGAATCCCCAGCGCAGCCAGCGCCGTTCCATGAACACCAGATGTTTCAGCAGCTCCAGCGGCGACCAGCCCGACGGCAGCCGGCTGGACGTCAGCTCGGCGTCGCTCATCCCGGTCAACTTGGCCTCGATCACCCCGCGGTAGAAGTCCAGGAACCCGAGGTGCAGCTCGATCGTGTCGCCGACCTCCTGCGGCGGTGGCTGCGTCACGAGAGCCCTCGCAGGAACTCCGCGGTCGGCTCGTCGGCCGGATAGAACGACTCGATCATCAACTCCGACACGGTGACGTCGAGCGGCGTGCCGAAGGTCGCGATCGTCGTGAGCAGCGACAACTCGTGTCCCTCGAGCCGGAGATTCATCGGTACGACGACCTCGGCCGGCCCGGGCTGCACCGGTTTGTCAGCGGCGGCGTACCCGCGCAACTCGTCGTACAGGTCCTGGAGCTCGGGATCCGCCGTACTGGAGACCTGGCGTTGCAGGCTGGCGAGAGCCGCGGCGCGGACCTCGGCCAGGTTGGTGAGCCGGCGGGCCAGGCCGTCCGGGTGCAGGGTGAGCCGGAGTGCGTTGATCGGGGCCTTGAGCAACTGTTCGTCGACGTCGGCGGTGAAGATCCGGATGCCGGCGTTGTGCTCGACGATGTTCCACCAGCGGTCGACCACGAGCGCCGGGTACGGCTCGTGTGCCTTCAGCAGGCGACGAAGCGTCGTACGGATCGCCAGCATCGACGGCGAGTGCAGGGACGCCTCGCTGTAGATCGGCGCGAAGCCACCGGCGAGCAGCAACTGGTTGCGGTCCCGCAGCGGTACGTCGAGGTGCTCGGCCAGCCGGAGCACCATCTCGCGGCTCGGCTTCGACCGCCCGGTCTCGACGAAACTCACGTGCCGGGTGGACACCTCGACCCGGTTCGCGAGCTCGAGCTGACTCAGCCGGCGGCGCTCCCGCCAGCTGCGCAGCAGCTCGCCCACCGGGCGCTGGAACGTCTCCTCGATCGTCACTGCCATGCTCCGACCGTAGCCGGTGGGGTGGTCGCCGCCATTACCTCCGGCGTCATCGACCGGGTACGACGTCCGGCGGCAGGGTTCTGGTCATCAGGAGATTCCGACTCAGGAGGACACACCATGAGCACCCTTGCCGACCAGTACTTCGCGATGTGGAACGAGGCCGACGCCGACCGCCGGGCCGCGCTGATCGAGGCGAACTGGGCCACCGACGGGACCTTCGTCGACCCGAGCTTCGAGGCCACCGGCCACGACGAGCTGAACAAGCTGGTCGGCGGCGCCCAGCAGATGTTCCCCGGCCTGGCCTTCGTCCGCATCGGCGAGATCGACGAGCACCACAGCTACCTGCGCTGGACCTGGCACCTGAAGGCCGAAGGCCAGGAGCCGGTCGCCGGCGGGACCGACATCGTGCTGCTGACCGCCGACGGCCGTATCCAGCAGGTCATCGGGTTCCACGACTTCGCCCCGGCGCACTGACGTCAGAACGCCGAGATCAGGCGGGCGCAGCGGACGGGGTCCTCGGTGAGGCCGTTCGAGAGGCCCCAAAGCCAGTAGTCGACGGCGCGGAAGACGACCCAGTTGCGAGCGCGGTCCGGGTCCAGGGCGGCCTCGCGTACGGCGATGTCGAAGTGCGCGACGATGTCGGTCATCTCGTCGAGGCGGGTCCATAGCACCCGCGCGAGGTCGTACGCGAGGTCGCCGCGCATCAGGACCGGGTCGACCGTCAGCCAGTCCTCGCGCGTCCCGGCGAGCACCTGGTCGGAGTGCAGGTCGCCGTTGACCGCGAGGTCCGATGCGGTCTCGGCGAGCTGCGGCGCAACGGCGAGCGCCTCGCGCAGGATGCCGGCGTCGAACGGCCGGTCGTGCCGTTCCCACTCGGCCTCCAACTCCGCCGCCCGCCTGGTCACCACGTCGGTGGTGTGAAGCGCGTGCTCGGGCGCCGGCACCGCCAGCCGTCGCATCAGTTGCCCGAGTACGGCGACCGCCTCGTCCACCGGCCTGGTCGCCAACGGCGTCGACAACCGCTCCAGCAGCATCGCGCCGGCCTCGACGTCGACGTCGTACATCAGGACCATGCCCCGCCCGTCCCACCATGCCAGCGCCTGCGCCAGCTCCTCGACCTCACGCCCCGGCGGCGACATCCGCAGTACCCGATCTGCCCCGACCGGCACCACGATCGCGTTGGACCCGTACGCAACCTCCCCACTCACCGCCACTCCCCAAGCCGCACACTGCCGCTCCACCGCCCCCGGCAACCCACCCAGCCACTCCGCCCCCTCCCGCCACCACCGCGGCATCCCCAAAAACCCCTCAGGCAGCTCGATCATCTGCCCCAAGCTAGCCCGGGGCAGATCGGTCTGCCCCTCAATCAGCCCTGTCCGCCCGGCGGTCGGCGGACGATGATGTGGGGCATGGGCGGAGATGGGTTGCAGTTCGACACGGGGATTTCGCGGCAGATGGAGGTGGTGTACACCGCGCCGGACGTGGTGGAGCAGCGGCGGGTGGTTCGGGCGGCGTTGGCGTTGCGGCCGGGGGATCGGGTGCTGGACGTGGGGGTCGGGCCGGGGTTGCTCGCGGCCGAGATGGCGCCGGAGGTCGGGCCGGACGGGCGGATCTGCGGGATCGACATCAGCGACAGCATGCTGGCGATCGCGCAGACGCGCGCCGAGGTTCCGGGTGGGCCGCGGATCGAGCTCGAGCCGGGGTCGGCGACGAGCATCCCGCACCCGGCGGAGAGCTTCGACGTGGTCGTCTCCACCCAGGTCTTCGAGTACGTCGACGACGTCGCCGGCGCGCTGGAGGAGGTACGACGGGTGCTCCGGCCGGCCGGTCGCGTCGTACTGCTGGACACCGACTGGGACTCGGTGGTGTGGCGGTCGAGTGACGACGCCCGGATGCAGCGCGTGCTGACCGCGTTCGAGGAGCACCTGGTCGATCCGCATCTGCCCCGCACGCTGGGCGACGTACTCGAGAAGAGCGGTTTCACGCTCACCCACCTGCAGGTGGTGCCGATGCTGAACGTCGGGTACGACGCGCACTCGCTGAGCGCGGGCCTGATCGACATCATCGCCGAGTTCGTGTCCGGACGGGCCGGGGTCGGCGCGGACGAGGCACGCGCGTGGGCCGATGACCTCCGGACGCTCGGCCCCGGCTACTTCTTCAGCCTGAACCGCTACCTGTTCGTCGCGTCCGCACTCTGAAAGAGGTCCGAACTCGGCGGGCGCACCCTGGGGATACGCCCGCCGGGGCCGGTCGTTCTCCCGCCCCTCAGAGGGAGAACTCGCGGCTCGGTGAACACCACCCATGCCCGAATGGCACTGACCGAACCGCGGGACCACCTACAGGTACCCCAATGGGGGCGAATCATACATACCGGCGCGCAGATCCGCCCGAGATCTTCACATTCATCGAACCTTCGCTGCCCGGCAGAACGTTTCCCCCGACCCCGTGCCGCCCTACGCTGTACGGCGATTCCGTGACCGGGGGAGGCCACGGGACGTGACCGGGGGAAGGATGAGGCATGTCGAACCTGTTCGACGACGAGTTGACCGACGACGACCTGGACGACTTGGAGGCGCTCGGCGCCGCGGAGGACGCGGAGCTGATTCTCGCAGCGTTCCCGGCCGAGGAGTCGGCGGATGCCTGAAGCAAGGATCGTCTGGCGTGGCAAGCAGCTGAACAAGCGGACCGCGGCGATGGTCGAGGCCGCGGAGAAGCTGTACAGGTCGAAGTTCGCGATCCTGCAGGGGTCGTACAACGCCGGCGGCGTGACCGCGTCGGCCGGCACCCATCACGGCGGCGGCGCGGTCGACATCGACGTCGCCTCGAAGAGCACGGCGCAGCGGCAGGCGGTCGTGAAGGCGCTGCGGCAGGTCGGGTTCGCGGCCTGGCTGCGGACGCCGGCGCAGGGCAACTGGCCGTACCACGTGCACGCGATCGCGGTCGGCGACAAGGACCTGTCCCGGGGCGCGGCGCACCAGGTCGCGGAGTACCGGCGCAAGCGCAACGGGCTGGCCGACCGGGGCAAGGACGACGGCCCGGCCGGGTACTACGGGATGACCTGGGAGCTGTACCTGAAGGCGCACCCGCCGGCCCAGCCGGTGCCCGACTCGACCATCTCGCTCGGCGCGATGGCGCATGCGCGGACCCACGACGTGATGACCGGCGAGTGGGGCGCGGACCGGGCCCGGGTGATCGCCTGGGCCGCGCACCCGAAGGTGGGCGCGATCACGAAGGCGGAGACGGTGCCGCCGAAGGGCGTGCCGTGGCACCTGCACTTCCAGCGGGTGATCCGCAAGGTGCAGCTGCACTTCGAGCTCGAGGTCACCGGGGTCTTCAACTCCGCCGTCGCCGCGGTGATGACGCGCTACGGCTACAAGATCGTCGCCTGACCTCCGCATCCAACGGCAAGGCCCCACCGGTAGCAGCCGGTGGGGCCTTGTTTGGTCCACTACCGCCCGGGCATCCCCGGTGCAGCTGTGGAGGTGGAGAGCGGAACCGACGCCGATGCAGGGGTCAAGACGTCAGCTCCGCTTGCCTGTGTGGAGTTATCTCGTGTCGACCGCCCAGACATGTGCCTGGTGGAACTCGAGGTGCTGCCGCATCGCCGCCGGGGTGCCGACCGAGCCGAGGTGGTTCATCGTCGGTACGACGACGGCGCGGACCTCGGTCCGCTTCACCTCCTCGAGCAGTGCGTGGAAGGCTGCGGACTCGGCCGCGTCGCGCTCGGTGTACACGGTGCCGAGGGTGAAGCCCTCGGCGCTGGCGAAGGCGGCGAGTGAGTCCGTCGCCGCGGCCAGCTCCTCCGCGCAACTGAGCGCGTCGGCCCTGACGTACCCGAGCACCGTCGGCCGGGTGGTCATCGTCCCGGCTCCGCGGTGCTGTCCACCAGCACGGGCTCGCTCGTCACCCGGAGGGAGGCGAACCGCCGCCGCATGGCTTCCTCGTACTGCGCTGCCTGGTCCGCTGTGGCGGTGTGGTCCGCGATCGGGTGAGCGCCGAACCAGACCCGCACGCGGCGGTGCGAGGCGGGGGTCTCGAGCGTCTCGGTCATCAGCGGTCCCTTTGGCAGTCTCGGTCGGCGCCCCGGACGGCTTTGTCCGGCGCTGAGAAAAGAACACAACACCCGCAGGTCCCTCCGGAACAGTTCCGAAGGGACCTTTACAGACACCTAACGCAGAGTAGGGAAACCCTACGAACCTGCTGGTCAGAGCGGGTGCAGCGGACTGGACTGGACCACTGAAAATGTCCTGTCAAGAATGTTTGCAGGAATTTGCCAATAACGATTCGGCAGCGCTGCTTTTTCGACCGGGACCGAAATATATGACGTCCTGCTAACTGTTTGCGCTCACCTGCTTACGCGCCGGTATCGAAATCGCGATTCCGAGCACGGCGGCCGCCAGTGGAACGATCAGCCCGTTGCGGAAGCCGTCGACCGTGAGCTCGTCCGCAGCGGTCAGTACGGCGGCCACGACGGCCAGCCCGAGCGCCGACCCGAACTGGAACGACGTCGTCAGCACGCCGCTCGCCAGCCCCTGCTCGTCCTCCGACACCCGCTCGGTCGCCGCGATCGTCAACGGGCCATAGGCGAGCGCGAACGCGAGCCCGAGCAGCAGGAACGCCGGCAGCATGGCCGCAAAGCTCGACCCCATGGGCAGGAACGCCGTGTAGGCGATCGCGGCGAGGATGAACCCGCCGAACACCACCCGCCCGTTGCCGAAGCGATTCACCAGCCAGGGCGTCAGCGTCGGCGCGAGCACCGAGTCGATGCCGATCACCATCATCGCCAGCCCGGTCTCCAGCTCGGACCAGTGCAGCAGCTCCTGCAGGTACAACACAGCCACGAACTGGAACCCGACGAACGATCCGACCAGCATGATCGCGCCGAGGTTGGCCCGGATCAGCGACGTGTTCCGCAGCAGCCCGAGCCGGATCAGCGGTGAGGCGCACCGCTTCTCGATCGCCACGAAGGCGGCCAGCAGGGCCACGCCGCTGATGCCGGTCGCCAGGGTCTGCGCCGACGACACGTCCGGCGCCCGTACGACGGTCGCCACCACCAGCAGCATGGCGCCGGTCAGCGTGAGGGCCCCCGGGATGTCGAAGCTCTGGCGGGGCTGGGTGTTCGGGGCGTCCCGCGGGAGCAGCGCGATCGCGCCGGCCAGGATCGCCGCCGAGACGATCACCGGCGCGAAGAACACCCAGCGCCAGTCGATCGCGGTGAGCAGTCCGCCGGTGACCATGCCCAACGAGAATCCGCCGGCAGCGGTACCGGCGTACACGAGCAGGGCCTTGGTGCGCTGCGGTCCCTCGGGGTAGGTCGTGGTGATGATGGACAGGCCGGCCGGGGTCATGAAGGCGGCGGCGACGCCGGTGGCGAAGCGGGCCAGGATCAGCACCCAGCCCTCGGTGGCGAACCCGCCGAGGCCGCTGAACAGCAGGAACACGACCAGCCAGCCGACGAACATCCGGCGCCGGCCGAGCAGGTCCGCGGCCCGGCCGCCGAGCAGCACGAAGCCGCCGTAGCTGAGCGCGTAGGCGCTGACGATCCACTGCAGCTCACCGGTGGCCAGGCCGAGCTCGGCCCGGATGGACGGCAGTGCGACGCCCATCATCGAGACGTCGATGCCTTCCAGGAAGATCGCGCCGCAGAGCACGAAGAGAACGGCCCAGGCGCGGCCGGTGAGCCGCTCCTGGGTGACGGTTGACGACACGAAAGACTCCTTCGAGATGACGGTTACCTCTTGTAACTGACCCCATCATCAGGAACCATCTGGAGTTGTGGAAGAAGGCACTTCAAAGGAACCGAGTTACTCCTGCTGCAACGAAGAGGCGTTCCAGTGGGACACCCGGGAGGACTGCGACGTCCGGCAGATCCTGGACCGGATCGGCGACAAGTGGTCCCTGCTGGTGATCGCGCTGCTGGACAACGAGTCGATGCGGTTCACCGAGCTGAAGAAGACGATCGACGGGATCAGCCAGCGGATGCTCACGGTGACGCTTCGCCAACTCGAGCGCGACGGACTGGTCAGCCGGACCGTGCACCCGGTCGTGCCGCCGCGGGTCGACTACGAGCTCACCCCGCTCGGCGTCACCCTGCACGCCACCATCCAGTCCCTGGTCACCTGGACCGAGACGCACCAGTCCGAGATCGCCGCCGCCCGGGCTAGGTACGACGCGGCAGCGGCGTCCGTGTGAAGTTCGCCGGATGACCAGGTACGGCGACCAACGTCAGAGCCCCCGCGAGGACGGCGAACCCAGCGAGCACGTTGAGCGTCAGGGGTAGCCCGAGGGCCAACGTCAACGCGGGGGCGGCGAGCGCGCCGACGAGGAGGGCGAGGGAGTCGGCGGCGAAGAAGAGCGCTCCGACGCGGCCCAACATGCCGGCCGGCGCGGTGCGCTGGATGGCGGTCTCGGCCGTGATCAGCAAGATGCTGCCGGGGAGTCCGATGAGGGCCGCGGCTGCGATCGCCCACGGGACGCTGGGCGAGTTGAAGAGGGCGAAGTAGCCGACTGCGTTGGCGAGCTGGGTGACGACGAGCAGGTCGCGAATCTTCAACCAGGTAAGGGCTTTCGTGCTGAGTGCGGCGCCGATCAGGTAACCCGCGCCGAGGCCGGAGATCAGGTAGCCGAGCACGTAGCCGGGGGCGTGCAGGCGGTCGACGGTGAAGGGAACGAGCAGGGCGGTCAGGCCGGCGTTCGCGGTCAGGAAGACCGTTTGGCCGAGTAGGACCCCA
The DNA here is from genome assembly GCF_044458365.1 of Kribbella sp. NPDC050470. Lineage (NCBI taxonomy): Bacteria > Bacillati > Actinomycetota > Actinomycetes > Propionibacteriales > Kribbellaceae > Kribbella > Kribbella sp. NPDC050470. The sequence continues at coordinate 135,679 of NZ_JBITHV010000004.1, forward strand.
CGCAGTGCGCGGTGTCCGGCGACATACCGGAAGCCGGCGAGCGGGCTGTCGAAACGCTCGGTGGTCGCGTGCCGGCGGGTGCGGACGGTCGCGATGATTGCCGCGGACAACAAGTAGCTGACGATGTCGACGGCGAGGACGAACTCGATCCCCGGACCGGCGAGCAGGAGGGCGCCGAGCGGTGGTGCGGCGAGCCGGATCGCGCTGCCGGTGAAGGCGTTCAGGGAGTTCGCCGCCGCCAGTTCGTTGCCGGTGCCAACGACTGCGGGGAGCAGGGCCCGGGAGGCCGGCCGGAAGACGGTGGTCGCCGTACTCTCGATCAGGATGGCGAGGTAGATCGGCCAGATCCGGTCGGTGTCGGCGAGCAGGATCAGCCCGACGGCGGCCGCGCTGACCAGGTCGGCGATCCACATCGCCCGGACCAGGTCGCACCGGTCGAGCAGGACGCCGGCCCACGGCCCGATGAGCAGGGCCGGGAGCGCCTCCAAGCCGAGCGCCAGCCCGGTCGCCACCGGCGATCCGGTCAGGTCGTAGACGTGGAACGGGATCGCGACGATCAGCAGCCAGGAGCCGATCCCGGAGATGCCGTTGCCGATCCACAGCCGGCGGAAGTCGCGGTTCCTCACGATTCGGGAAGCTATCCTGACGAGATAGATCTTGGCAAGAGTGTTCTGTGGAAATAGAGTGTCGGCGTGGAACTGGGTGAAGTACTGCGTGAGCGCCGCAAGGCCGCCGGCCGCACGATCGCGTCGGTCGCCGTCGACGCCGGTCTGTCCGTGCCCTACATCGCCAACCTCGAGAACGGGCGCGGCAACCCGACCGTCTCTGCTCTCGACCGGCTCGCCACTGCCCTCGGCGCCCACCTGGAGGTGCGCATCGGTCCTGACGAACCGGCGCCGCCGTCCTCGATCGGCCTGGACCTCGTGGGCGCGTCCCCCCGAGCTGCTCGGGTGATCGCCGCCGTCGCGGCAGCTCAGTCCCGCCCGCGTGCCGCGGTCCGGGCCGGTCTGATCGGGACGCTCGACTCGCTGGCCGTCGTACTCGGTCGCTCGCCCTCAGGCGCCGATCTCGACCGTCTGCTGGACCTGCTGCTGCTCGCCGATCGGGGATAACCAGTCGAGTCGTGCGGTGCGCGCACCGTATGGTCCGGAGTATGGAGATCGGTGCGCGGATCGCCGCGGCTCAGCTGGCCGGATTGTCGAGGTCGAAGCGTCAGGTGGTGGCCGGGCCTTTGGTGGGGCTGTTGCACGAGAGTGACGCCTGGTACCTGTCCTCGATGCTCGCGGCCGAACCCGGCAAACCGTTCGACCCGGACGAGGTTCCGTGGGCGATTGCGACCGTCCGCCAGGCGTTCGCGGCCGAAGGGCGCTGGCTCAGTGCCGAGCTCGTCGACGAGGCCAACCCGGGCCTGGCCGAGGCCCTCGAGGCGCAAGGGATGACAGTCGTCTCCCGTCCGCCGCTGCTCGTGGTCGAGCCGGCCGACCTGCAGCTTCCGGAGCTCGCGGACGGCGTCACAGTCGAGGTGACCACGACCGACGAGGCTCATGCCGAGGCGAACGCAGTGTCCGCCGACGCGTACGACATGCCCGGCGCCGAGTTTGGTCGGCATGGCGATCCGGCCGACGGCGGTACGGTTCTCGTCCGCGTCGACGGTGTGGCCGCCGCGAGTGCCTCCTGGACCGCAGTCGCGGACGCCGTCACCGAGGTCGCCGGCGTCGGCACCATCCACACCCACCGCCGCCGCGGTCTCGGCGCAATCGCCACGGCCTACGCCACCCACCACGCCTTCACCCTCGCCGGCGCCACCCTCGCCTGGCTGACCCCCGGCGACGACGGCGCCGACCGCATCTACCGCCGCCTCGGCTACGCCCCCAAGGCCACCGCCGTCCACCTAGGCGACCCCGGAGGCCACCTCACCGACCTCCGCTGATCGCCGCGCGGTCTTACGGAGCCAGCAAGCGGGTGACGCTGGTGCGGAGGGCCGCTGCGGCCTTCCTCGGCGGCAGGCGGTTGGCGCCTGCTGCATCGCCTGCTGTGTGGCCGAGGGCTATTAGGGCTGGGATCAGCCAGGTGACCGGTAGGTCGCGGGTGATTTCGTTGGTGCGTTGACCGCGGCGGATCAGTTGTTCGAGTCGGTCGGACACTGGTTCGTGGCGTTCGTCCTGTTCGAGTGACAGCGGCAGATGCAGGAGCAGCGGGTGCTGCTCGAATCCACGCCAGCCCACGTCTAGCAACGCCAGCACGCCGTCCAGCGCCGGTCCGTGGTCGAGGTCGAGCGCGTCGATCGCCGCGATGGTCTCGCGGGTGAGCTCGTCGACGACTGCGCTCAGCAGTACGTCGCGGGACGGGAAGTGCGCGTACACCGTCTGCCGCGTGACCCCCGCTGCCGCTGCGACGCTCTCCATGCTGGCGTCGATCCGCTCGTCCAGCAGCGTGATCGCGGCGGCCAGCACTGCGTCCCGGCTCCGATCCGCGTCCGCTCTGCGCCGTCGTCGCCGTACCGGCTCTTCCTTTGACACCTTGTCAAGGTTAGTGGACGGAGTTAGCTTTGACAGCATGTCAGATTTAAGTGCACGGGACTACGTCGCCGACTTCTTCGACTCGTTCACCCGGGAGATCGTCGCGGGCGGCGACGCCGGGGCGATCGTGGATCGGTACTACACACCGGAGGTCGAGCAGGTCGCCGACGGCGTGACGTTGGATCGGCAGCGGCTGATCGATCACCTGCGACCGGTGCAGAAGAACCTCGTGGCCTGGAAGTACGACGTGCATGAGGCGCTGCGATCGGGTGACCAGTTGGCCGCGCGCTTCACGGTGCACGCGGAGCTGCGGCGGGGACGGACGATCTCGACCGAGGTGTACCTCTTCGGCGAGGTGGCGCCGGACGGGCGGATCCGCCGTACGACGCAGGCGACGCGGGACGTGAGCGAGCGATGAGCACCCAGCAGTTCCGTGTGCTCGGCATGAGCTGCGGGCACTGCGTTCGCTTCGTGACCGAGGAGCTCGAGACGCTGCCCGGGGTCGAGTCGGTGAGCGTCGACCTGCCCACCGAACTGGTCACGGTGGTCAGCGAACACGTGCTGGAGCCGGCTGCCGTCCGGGCGGCGGTCGAGGCAGCCGGCTACGAGTTGGCGAGCCGGTAGATCAGCAGGACGATGCCCGAATCGAAGGACTGCATGTCTGTCAGCTGCAGGGACTGTGGCGTGCCGTCGGGGAAGAGGCGCCGGCCGGTGGCGAGCACGGTCGGGTAGACGAACAGTCGGTACTCGTCGACGAGGTCGGCGGCGATGAGTGCGTGCGCGAGGCTGATGCTGCCGGTGCAGACGATGTCCCGCCCCGGCTCGGCCTTGATCCGCCGTACGTGGTCCAGGTCGCGCAGGATCGTGGTCGGCTCCCAGCCGGGATCCTGCAGCGTGGTCGAGACGACGTACTTGTGCACCTGGTTCAGGTACGCCGTGACCCCGGTCGTGTCGTCGGTCTGCTGCGGCCAGAACTCGCGCATCGACTCGAACGTCAGCCGCCCGGTCAGGAACCCGTCCGCCCGTGAGGCCTGCTCGTTCAACACGTCGAGCAGGTCCTGCCCGCCGCCGCCTGGGTCGAACCAGTCACCCGCCTCGACGACACCGTCCACGGTGATGTTCTGAGTGACGACCAGATCCCGCATCAGCACTCCTCCTTGACAGCGAGTTTCAGCTGGTACGTCGGAACCGACCGCCACCCGTCGACGTCAACGGACGGTGAAGCCCGCCTTCCGGAAGGCGTCGGCGAGCGAGGTCTCGTCCATCGGCGTCTCCTGCTGCGAGCCGCCGCGGCCACCTTGACCGCCCTGCCCACGCCCGCCGCGGCCCTGACCACCGGAACCCCGGCCACCCTGACCGCGACCGCCTTGACCGCCAGGCCCGCGACCGCCCTGGCCTCGACCGCCCTGGTTGCCCTGGCCGCCTTGGTTGCCGCCGCGCGCGCCACGGTCACCCGGGCGACCCCCGCCGGCGCCGGGCTCGTCGTCGAGCCGCAGGGTCAGCGAGATCCGTTTCCGCGGGATGTCGACCTCGAGCACCTTCACCTTGACGATGTCACCGGGCTTGACGACCTCGCGCGGATCCTTGACGAAGTTCTTCGACAGCGCCGACACGTGCGCCAGCCCGTCCTGGTGCACACCGATGTCGATGAACGCCCCGAACGCGGCGACGTTGGTGACCTGGCCCTCCAGCCGCATCCCCGGCTTCAGGTCGGCGATCTTGTCCACACCCTCGGCGAACACCGCGGTCTTGAACGCGGGCCGCGGGTCCCGGCCCGGCTTCTCCAGTTCGGCCAGGATGTCGGTCACCGTCGGCAGGCCGAACATGTCGTCGACGAAGTCCGCCGCCTTGAGCCGCTTCAGCTCCGCGGACCCGATCAGCGCCTTCACGTCGGAGCCGGTCGCGTCCAGGATCCGGCGGACCACCGGGTAGGCCTCCGGGTGCACGCTGGAGGCGTCCAGCGGGTCGTCGCCGTCGGGGATCCGGAGGAAGCCGGCCGCCTGCTCGAACGCCTTCGGTCCGAGCCGCGCCACCTCCTTCAGCGCCGTGCGGGACTTGAACGGGCCGTTGACGTCGCGGTGCTGGACGATGTTGTCGGCCAGCCCCTGGGTGATCCCGGAGACCCGGGTCAGCAGCGGCGCGGACGCCGTGTTCAGGTCGACGCCGACCGCGTTCACACAGTCCTCGACGACGGCGTCGAGCGAGCGGGACAAGGCGTTCTCGGCGAGGTCGTGCTGGTACTGGCCGACACCGATCGACTTCGGGTCGATCTTCACCAGCTCGGCCAGCGGGTCCTGCAACCGGCGGGCGATCGAGACCGCGCCGCGCAGCGACACGTCCATCCCGGGCAGCTCCTGGGAGGCGAACGCGGACGCCGAGTACACCGAGGCGCCGGCCTCGGAGACGACTGCCTTGGTCAGCTTGAGCTCAGGGTGCTTGGCGATCAGCTCGGCGGCCAGCTTGTCGGTCTCGCGCGATGCCGTCCCGTTGCCGATGGCAATCAGCTCGACGTTGTGCGCGGCGGCCAGCGCGGCCAGGGTGGCGATCGACTTGTCCCACTGGTTCTGCGGGACGTGCGGGTAGATGACGCCGGTGTTGACCACCTTGCCGGTGGCGTCGACCACGGCGACCTTCACGCCGGTCCGGAAGCCCGGGTCCAGGCCCATCGTCGCCCGGGTGCCGGCCGGGGCGGCCAGCAGCAGGTCGCGCAGGTTGGCCGCGAACACCCGGATCGCCTCGTCCTCGGCGACCTGCCGCAGCCGCATCCGCAGGTCGATGCCCAGGTGCACCAGGATCTTCGTCCGCCAGGCCCAGCGGACCGTCTCGACCAGCCACTTGTCCGCGGCGCGGCCCTGGTTCTCGATGCCGTGGGTGCGGGCGATGGTCGTCTCGTACTCGGTCGGGCCGTCGGGCTCGACGCCGGCCGGGAGCGGCTCGACGGTCAGCGTGAGCACGTCCTCCTTCTCGCCGCGGAACATGGCCAGGATCCGGTGCGACGGCATCTTGGTGAACGGCTCGTCGAAGTCGAAGTAGTCCGAGAACTTCGCGCCGTCGGTCTCCTTGCCCTCCCGGACCGCCGAGGCGAGCCGGCCCTGCGTCCACAGCCGCTCGCGCAGCTCGCCGATCAGGTCGGCGTTCTCCGCGAAGCGCTCGACCAGGATCGCCCGCGCGCCGTCCAGCGCCGCCTGCGGGTCGGCCACGCCGGCCTCGGTGTTGACGAACACCGCGGCGGCCGCGAACGGCTCGACGTCCGGGTCGGCGAGCAGCCCGTCGGCGAGCGGCTCGAGCCCGGCCTCGCGGGCGATCATCGCCTTGGTACGGCGTTTGGGCTTGAACGGAAGGTAGATGTCCTCGAGCCGCGACTTGGTGTCGGCGGCAAGGATCTGCTCCTTCAGCGCGTCGTCCAGCTTGCCCTGGCTCTCGATCGACTCGAGCACCGTCTGCCGGCGTTCCTCCAGCTCGCGAAGGTACCGCAGGCGTTCCTCGAGCGTGCGCAGTTGCGCGTCGTCGAGCATCCCGGTGACCTCTTTGCGGTACCGCGCGATGAACGGAACCGTCGACCCCTCGTCGAGCAGCGCCACCGCTGCCCGCACCTGGTTCTCGCCGACCTCCAGCTCGCTGGCGATCCGCTGCTCGACCGACTGCACCACCACTGTCCGATTCCCCTCTACCGACAACCTGCCCGGGCGACCCGCACCCGCGTGGCCCATATCCTTCCCCATCCCACCCCCCACTCCGAAACCCGATACCCCAGCCTGTGGACATCTTCCGTGCAATGATCACGCCACGGCCTGGGAGGAACACATGGCGCAGTTCGATGCGGCGGTACGCCGATGAGCCGGGAGAACGAGTCCCGGGGTCGGTGGCCGACGTGGATCGCGCTGCCCGCGGTCGTCCTGATCGTGCTCGGCGTCCTGGTGCTGGTCGACGTCTCGTCCCGGCAGCGGCTCAGCCGTGAGCTGCTCGACAACGGGATCGAGACGGTGGCCGACTCGGTCCAGGTCGAGGTCACCGGTGGCGCGGGCCGGCCGGCGATCAGCGAGGTGCGCGTCGACTTCACGGCCGGTGGCGTGGACCGGATCCGGACTACGCTCGACCACATCGAGGACGATCGCCAGGGGATGGCGGAAGGTGTGCAGACTCCTGCGGCCGGTACTCGCTACGCCTCGCCGCTGCACATCGTCTACCGCCAGTCCGAACCTGCGAAGGCGCTGGCCCTCGTCGACGCGGAGAAGTGGGTCGCCGACAAGAACACCTACCGGCTGGGTCTCGGCCTGGCCGGTGGCGGGTTGGCCCTTCTCCTGCTCGCCATGCTGTTGCTGACCATCGGCGCCCGCCGCCGCGGCCTGGCCTGGTGGCAGTGGTACGCGGAGACGCACGCAAGACACCGCAAATAAAAGACAAAGACAATTCGGTGCGGGGGAGTTGGTGACGACCTCCCCACACCCGCGGTGTGGGGAGGTCGCCGTACTTCGTCAGGCTGCTTCCAGAGCAACTTCCTCGGGAGCGACCTCAACCGGCTGCTTTGCCGGGCGCATCAGGGTGCAGGCGATCACCACTGCCGCGGCCACGATGACCGCTGCGATCGCGAAGGACAGGTGGTAGCCGGAGGTCAGCGCGTCCAGCGAAGCCTTGCCCGCGGCCTCCAGTCCGGCGGTGCGGGTGGCGGACAGCGTGGCCAGGACCGCCAGGCCCAGGGCAGCGCCGACCTGGGCGGTGGTGCCGATCAGCCCGGAGGCCAGCCCCGCGTCCTGGGGCTTCACGTCTGCCATCGACAGCCCCATCAGCGCCGGGAAGCAGACGCCGGCGCCGAGGCCCAGCAGAACCAGGACGGGCAGCACGTGGACGAAGTAGTTGCCACCGACCGGCGCCTGGGTGAACAGGACCAGCCCGGCCACGATCAGCACCAGTCCGGCGATCAGCGGGCGGCGCGGACCGAACCGCATCACCAGCTTGTCCGAGTACCGCACCGACAGCAGGCCCATCACCACGGTCGTCGGCAGGAACGCCAGTCCGATCTCCAGAGCGTCGTACCCGAGCACTCGCTGCAGGTAGAGCGAGCCGAGGAAGAAGATGCCGAACATCCCGGAGCCGGTCAGCGCCTGGACCAGGTTCGCGCCGGTCAGGTTGCGGGAGCGGAAGATCCGCAGCGGCACCAGCGGGTTGGCGGCGGTGGCCTCACGGACGATGAAGGCAGCCAGCAGGACGACGGTGACCAGGCCGAGCACCAGCGTCCGCGGTGCGGTCCAGCCCTCTTCGGCGGCCGGCTTGACGATGGTGAAGACGCCGACCATCAGCGCCGCGGTGATCAGTACGGCGCCCGGCACGTCGGTGCCGCGGCCGAGCCCCAGCCCCCTGTCCTTGTCGATCAGGCGGACGGCCAGGACGGCGGTCAGCGCGCCGATCGGCAGGTTGACGAAGAAGATCCAGTGCCAGTTGATCGCCTGGGTCAGGACACCGCCCGCAAGCAGGCCGATCGAACCGCCGGCCGACGCGACGAAGGCGTAGACGCCGATCGCCTTGGCCTGCTCGCGCGGCTCGGGGAACAGGGTCACGATCATGCCCAGGATCACCGCGGAGGTCAGCGCGCCGCCGACACCCTGGACGAAGCGGGCGATCACCAGCACCTCCTGGCTCTGCGCGAGCCCGCACAGCACCGAGGCGGCGGTGAAGACGATCAGTCCGCCGACGAAGACGTTCCGGCGGCCGAGGAGGTCGCCGAGCCGGCCGGCCAGCAGCAGCAGGCCGCCGAAGGCGATCAGGTAGGCGTTCACCACCCACGCGAGGGAGGAGCTGGTGAAGCCGAGGTCGTCCTGGATGGCCGGCAGGGCCACGTTCACCACGGTGACGTCGAGCACGATCATCAACATGCCCGCGCACAGCGTGTAGAGGGCCAGCCAGCGCGAGCGGCCGCCCTGCGCGGCCGGCGTCGTCGCCAGGGTTTCGGTCGTCGCGTACATTCCGGTTTCTCTCCTTGGTCCGAAGGGGGCCTTACACCCTTACGTCGGACCAGGACCGCTCAGATTGACACGTCCTCCGAAGTTTTTCTGGACGGCCTCGACATCCAGTACGCGATCAGCGCCGGGACCAGGCCGGATCCGACCACGAACAGGGTCACGACCTGCGACACCAGCGCGAACCAGGTGAACAGCGCGACCACCCCGCCGGCGACCGGCAGCGACCGGCGGAGCAGGAACAGGTTCGCGGACCGGAACAGGCTCTTCGTGGTCGTCTCGTCACCGGCTTCGGGCAGGACGGCGAGCGCGCTCAGGTACAGGCCGGCGATCATCCCGGTCAGCGGGATCAGCACGGCCAGCGCGAAGATCCGCATCGCGCCGTCGCTGTAGGCCCAGAACGCCAGGCCGAAGGCGAGCGCGATCCCGCCGAAGTACAGCCCCAGCCCGAGCAGCCAGAACCGCCTGAACGCCCAGCGGAACTGCTGGAAGAACCGCCTCATCAGCGCCGGGCGGTCCTGGCTGATCGCGTCCGGGACCACCCGCTGCATCGCGAACGCCGCCGGGAACAGCGTGACGATGCCGACGCTCAGGACCAGGAAGACCAGCTGCAGCAGGAGCAGGTCGCCGATCATCGTCAGCTTCGCCAGGACGGCGTTGGTCCGGCCGGCACCTTCCACTGATTTGCCTCCTCGTTCCGCGCGGGCTGCGTTGATCGTATGATCACGTTCAATCACGCGCCAGATCACTGCGCGGGATCACTGGGACACAGCAAGGGGACTGCATGCTTGCACCGGAGCGCCACGAGCTGATCCTGCGGAGCCTGCGGCGGCACGGCCGGCTCCGGGTGGCCGAGCTGGCCGCCGAGCTCGGCGTCTCCGCGATCACAGTACGCCGGGACCTCGCGGAGCTGGACTCCGCCGGCCTGCTCCGCCGCGTGCACGGTGGCGCGATCGGCGCCAGCCCGGAGGGCCGGGCCGGGCACGGCAGCCAGTTGACGATCGGCATCGTCGTACCGAGCGCGGCGTCGTACTACTCCGACGTGATCCGTGGCGCCGAGGCGATGGCCGACCGGTACGGCGCCCGCCTGGTGCTCGGAGTCTCCGGGTACGACGCCGACAAGGAGCGCGAACGGATCGACCGGGTGCTCGGGGTCGGGGTGGCCGGGTTGCTGATCAGCACCGCGCTCGGCGACGGCGACGCGGACCGGCTCGGCTCCCGGCTGGACGAGATCGACGTGCCGGTGGTGCTGATGGAGCGGGCGTTCGGGTTCCCGCAGGTGGCGCGCGAGTACGACCACGTCCGCACCGACCACGCGTACGGCGCCATGCTCGCCCTGCGGCACTTCGTCGGACTCGGGCACCGGCGGGTCGCGATCAACTTGCAGGCGACGGTGACGGCGCACTGGCTCCGGCGTGGAATCGAGGCAGCCGCGTCCACGCTGGACGTCGAGCTGTTCCTGTCCCCGGTGGACCTGCCGGCGCATGGGGAGGATCCGGCCGCGGTGGCTCAGCTCGACGCGTTCCTCGCCGAGTGCGAGTCGTTCGGCAGCCGGGCGGTGCTGGTGCACTCCGACGAGCACGGTGCGCGGCTGGTCGAGCGGGCGATGGAGCGTGGTCTGCGGGTGCCCGAGGACCTGGCCGTCATCGCGTACAACGACGTGACGGCTGCGCTGGCCGTCGTACCGCTGACTGCTGTCTGCCCGCCGAAGTTCGCCCTCGGTGAGATGGCCTGCGAGCTGCTGTTGCGCAAGCTCCAGGCCGGTCCAGGCCCGGTGCAGCATCTCAGCCTGCTGCCCGACCTCAACATCCGGACCTCCTGCGGGGCGGCGCGCAGCGTGGAACCGGGCATCGCTTTGTTCCGGAACTGATCGATAGTGATCATTCGAGCGTCCAGGTATTGACGAGGAAAGCCCTTTCCCATACTTTCGCTGCACTTGGGCAAAACCCAGGGTTCGGCAGCGAAGGAGCTCCCCTGTGAGACGTGGTGTGGGACTGACCGTGCTGGCGGCCGCGCTCAGCGTGCTGGTCAGCAGTTGTGGCAACGGGGTGATCGACAAGAGCACGGACGGCGTCCCGCCGGCCGAGGCCACCGGGACGTTACGGGTACTGATCCCGTCCTTCCCGCCCAGTACGCAGGGCCGGGAGGAGTTCCAGAAGGTCGTCGACGACTTCCGCAAGACCTATCCGAACATGAAGGTCGAGCCGGACTTCGCGACGTACACGAACCTGAACGAGAAGCTGTCCACCTCGATCGCGGCCGGTATCCCGTACGACGTGATCGTCACCGGTGTCGGCTGGGTCCAGCCGTTCGCCTCGAAGCGGATCTTCGCCGACCTGGGGAAGTACGGCGTCACGCCGGACGTGATCCGGGAGAAGAGTGTCGCCGCGCTGATCCCGGCGGCGACGTACGACAACAAGCTGTACGCCTACCCGCTGCTCGCCGACGCCCGCGCGGTCGCGCTGCGCAAGAGCGCGTTCCGGGAGGCCGGCCTCGACCCGGACAAGCCGCCGACCTCGCTGGCCGACATCAAGGTGGCGGCCGAGAAGCTGACCAAGCGGGACGCGAACGGGGCGATCACCCGCAGCGGGTTCGACCTCGCCTCGCCGACCGGTTTCCGGCAGTCGTTCACCACCTTCCTGGCCTCGACCGGCACACCGCTCTACGTCGGCGGCGAGCCGAACTTCGACAACCAGCAGGGCCTGGACACGCTGCTGTGGATCAAGTCGATGATCAACAACGTCCAGCCGTACGGCGAGCGCAGCGCGTCGCAGACGGCGCTCGTGTTCAGCGGCAAGGCCGCGATGGGCATCGTCACCGGCGCGGTCGACTGCTCCGAGAAGGGCATCGGCAAGAAGAACTGCGACGACCTCAAGTTCTTCCGCTTCAACAGCGGCAAGGAGATCGAGTACGTCGGTGGCGACCTGGCGTCGATCGGGTCCCGCAGCCGGCACAAGGACGCGGCCTGGACCTTCATCCAGTCGCTGACCAAGCCGACCACGCTGGACGCGCTGGCCAAGCTGAACCGCAAGATCCCGGCCTACAAGGACGCCAGCAACTCGCCGCAGGCGAGGTCGAACCCGTTGAGCCAGTTCGTCGCCGACGGCCTCGTCTACGCGGTCAACGAGAACGAGGTGCCGTCCAACTGGCTCGAGATGCGTGGCAACTTCGACATCCAGCTCACCCAGGCGGTCCTCGGTCAGAAGGATCCCGCCAAGGTGCTGGCCAACCTGGCAGGGCAGAGCAGATGAGTACAACTCTGGAACGTCCCGCGGTCAGCACTCCGCGGAAGGTGGCACCCGCCAAGGACAGCCGGACGCTGATCCGCGGCCAGGCCCGGGCCGGCTGGATCCTGCTGTCCCCGGCGCTGCTGCACTCCGGGGTCTTCATCGTGATCCCGGTGATCGCCGTCCTGGTGCTCAGCCTCACCGACTACAGCTTCGGTGACTCCTGGGCCTGGGTCGGGTTCGGCAACTACGCCGACCTGTTCCGCGACGTCGACTTCCAGGCGTCGCTGTGGAACACCGTGCTGTACGCGCTGGTGGTGATCCCGGTCTCGATGGCGATCGCGCTCGCGGTCGCGGTCGGGCTGAACCAGAAGATCAAGGCGCTCGGCTTCTTCCGGACCGCGTTCTACATCCCGACGGTGACCGCGACGGTCGCGATCGCCACAGTCTGGTTGTGGATCTACAACCCGGGCTCCGGCCTGGCGAACGGCTTCCTCAGCCTGTTCGGCTTCGCGCCCACCCAGTGGCTGTCCGACCCGGCGACCGCGCTGCCGTCGCTGATGGTGATCGGTGTCTGGCAGGGCCTGGGCACGAAGATCATCATCTACCTGGCCGCGTTGCAGGGCGTCTCCCGGGACCTGCTGGAGTCGGCCGAGATCGACGGCGCCGGCCGCTGGCAGAAGTTCGCCAACGTGACCTGGCCGGCGCTCGGCCCGGTGCAGTTCTTCGTCCTGATCACGTCGATCGTCGGCACCTTCCAGGTGTTCGACCTGGTCTACGTGATGACCCAGGGCGGCCCCGGCACCGAGACCCGGGTGCTGGTGCTGGACATCTACCAGAACGCGTTCACGGACCTGAAACTCGGCTACGCGTCCGCCGAGACGGTGATCATGATGATCGTGATCGCCGCGTTCATCGGCGTCGGGCGCCTGCTCCAGAAGGCGGATTCCAATGACTAGCGTGACTGTGGCCGGCCCCGCGGCCGCGCCGAAGCCGTCGTCGATCCGGGTCGGCCGGATCCTGTTGTACGTCGTACTGACGGTCGGCTCGATCCTGATGATCACGCCGTTCGTCTGGATGGTGCTGACCGCGCTGAAGAGCAACCAGGAGATCATGGACTTCTCCTGGCTGCCGAACGAGCTGCGCTGGCGCAACTTCACCGAGGCGATGGAGACCGCGCCGTTCCTGCGATACTTCCGCAACAGCCTGTTCATCGCGGTCGGTGAGACGCTGTTCACGCTGGCGGTCTGCACGACGGCCGGGTACGCGCTGGCCAAGTTGCCGCTGCGCGGCTCGAAGGCGTTGCTGAACTACTTCATCGTGCTGCTGCTGGTGCCGTTCCAGATCATCCTGGTGCCGCTGTTCCTGATCGTGAAGTCGATCCCGCTGTTCGGCGGCAACAACATCCTCGGCCAGGGCGGGATCGGCTGGCTGAACTCCTGGTGGGGCCTGATCATCCCGCTCGGCGCCGCGCCGCTGTTCACCTTCCTGGCCCGGCAGTTCTTCGTCTCGCTGCCGGACGAGCTGGCGCAGGCGGCCCGGGTCGACGGGCTCGGTGAGTTCGGCATCTTCTGGCGGATCATGACGCCGCTGATCAAGCCGGCCCTGATCACCATCTGCGTGTTCCAGATCGAGGCGGCCTGGAACGGGTTCCTGTGGCCGTTGATGATCACCACATCGGACTCGATGCGGCCGCTGCAGCTCGGGCTGGCGATCTTCGCGCAGAACCCGGACGACATCCAGTGGCCCTACCTGATGGCGGGTACGGCGCTGGCCGCGCTGCCGATGATCGTGCTGTTCGTGTTCGCGCAGAAGCGGTTCATCGAAGGAATGGCCAACGTCGGCATCAAGGGCTGAAAAGCAACCGCCCCTCGCTTCGCTCGGGGCGGGGAGAGAGAGGTAGCAACCGCCCCCGCTCGGGGCGGTGGAGGGCAGAAACCTCGTACAGGTGCTCACCCCGCCCCGGGTGAGCACCTGCGAGGCCCCCCACAACACGCGGTGGTCCCGAAGAAACACCGGAGCTTCCCACTCGGTTCCCCCCGCCGGGTCGCTCACCCTTTTATCGGCACAGTGTGGCCGTCGTTACATCATTCGTCCGGATTTCTGGCTGACTTTCCGGAGGATTTCTGCGCGTTCCTGCGAAATGCCGCTTTCGTACTACGTTTCGCGGCCGTCGGGCGACGGTGGGTAGGCGGACCCTCGCTGGGGAACTAAAGAGAGCATGCGGATCCGCGTGCTTACCCTGAACGTCCAGCACGACGCCGGCGACCCCCGCCGTACCGAGCTGATCAACGCCGAGCTCCGGCGGCTCGAGCCGGACCTGGTGGCGCTGCAGGAGGTCTGCGATCCCCAACTCGGTCAGTTGATCGAGGGCACCGGGCTGACCCACACGACGCACCAGTCCGAGGTGCTGGTGTCCCGTTGGCGGCACGGTTCGGTGTTCGCGTCCCGGTGGCCGCATCGCGTCGTCGACGTGGCGGAGCACCGCCCGGAAGCGGGATCGGACGACCATTGGTGGACGCTGGCGGCGGCGGTCGACGTACCCGAGTTGGGTGAGTTGCTGTTCATCCACCCGTCGACGCCGTGGCGGCTCGATCAGGCAGCGGCCCGGGAGCAGCAGTTGATCGCGGCGGTCGAGGTCGACGAGCTGCATCGGTTCCGGTTGCCCTCGATCATCGCCGGCGACCTGAACGCGACACCGAAGTCGGCCGGCATCCGCTTCCTGGCCGGCCTGCAGGCCCTCCGCGGGCGCAGCACGCACTACCACGACGCCTGGGCCGTCGCCGGCCAAGGCCTCGGCTTCACCTGGACCGTCGCGAACCCGCTGGCCGCCGAGGAGATCGACCACCTGATCGGCCAGCCCCGCCACCGCCGCCGCATCGACTACATCTTCGTCGGCTCCACTCACGCCCACCCAGACGCCCGCGCCCACATCCAGCACACCGAACTCGTCGGTGACGCCCCCGTCGACAACACCTGGCTCAGCGACCACTTCGGCGTACTCACCGATCTGAACTACGAACTGATCTGATCGCCGGAATACTCGTCGGCATGCCGATCGTCTTCGTCGACCTGGAAACCACGAGTGTGCGCGAGCCCTGGCTGCCCGGCGGGCGACAGATCTGGCAGTTGGCCGTCATCCGCCGCGAGGACGACGGGCGCGAGACGGCGTACAACCGGTTCATCCGCCTCGACGAGCTCGACCTGTCGACCTCGACCGAGCAGGCCCTGGAGGTCAGCCGCTTCCGCCGCCATCCTTCCCTGAACGACTCCGCCGAGAACGTCTGCTCCGGCCGCGAGGCCGCCGAGCTCATGGTCGACCTCACTGCCGACCAGCCGCTCTGGGTCGGCGCAGCACCCTGGATGGACGCGACCGACGTCCTCCACCTCATGCACCGCAACGGCCTGGTCGCTGCCGAGGCCGCCGACGTCCCCTGGGACTTCCGCCTCGTCTGCATCATCAGCCAACTCATCGCCCGCACCAACGCCGAACCAACCGCCGACGTCGCCGCCATGTCCGCCGCCGTCGGAGTCGACCAAGCCGACTACACCATCCACGACGCCCTCGCAGATACCTACTACGTCCGAGACGTGTACGACGCTCTGCGCGCTAGTGCCGCATCCAGATAGGTCGAGGCTGTCGCCGCGGCGTTGCCAAGCGCTGGCGGGGTCAGCCGGTGAGGGGGCAGCGGCCTCGGGTGGCGCCGCGATGGGTTGGTGGACAGACGGACAGGTGGTGTCACTGCGCGGGCAGTGCGGTTGAGCGTGAGCGCATCGGAGTGTACGGCGTCCCGCAGGTGCACTACCTGTCCGATGGGCCCCTCCACACGACCGGGGAGTCCTGCTGGTCGCTTCAGGGGCGTAGGACTCCCCACCAGCCCGGCCAACCCGTACAGGCGGCAGGACAGCTCGATCTCGCCTCGTACAGTTACGACCACAACATTGCTTGACGCGGAACTAGCTGACGGTCAGCGCACTTTGGTCCACGGCGCACATCGTGCGCTCTCGAACGCCTTGTCCGACTTCTTGATCGTGACGACCTGGTTGGCTCCGTTGCCGTTGGCAAGAATCGCCTCGAAGTCTCCACTGGTGTTCTTCAATCGAGCCCAGTAGCAGTCTCCGTCGGAACGCTGACCGTGACGGTCGGGGTCGAACTGGCAACCGACGACGAGGTGGTGCCACCGTTGACGGTGACCGCACCGACCGCGGCGCCGACGACGAACGCGGCGCCACCGATGGTCAGCCCGGACTTCCACCACGGCGTCGACGCGGCGAATCGCGGCCCCCTGCCCCCCTCAGAACTGGGCTGCTGACCGTTCCATCGTCCTGGGACGGGTGTTCGTTACATAGCGTGATCTGGCGAAGGTGGGCGCGGATGATCTCCTGCACGAGGGGACGTCTTCTGTTCCGAGGAGGTCGAGGGCTCGAGTGGGTGCGGAAGGTGGCCAGGCCGTGGCGGAGGCCACTCGCAGCAGGAGTACGTCGACGCCTATGCCCGCCGCGCCTCGTGAAGAGCCCGGTCTGCGGTTAGGATTCAGGGCGTGACTGCCGGGTCGGTCCTTCGGGGCCATTCACGAGTCGGGTTCCCGGCTGCCTTCTGAGCGCCGGTGCGGCCGCTCGCGGCCCGCCCTCGTTTCTCCTTGCTGACAAGGTCATTTCCGCATGCCCGAAACCATCGAGAGAGAAGCGAATCCTGAACGAAATCATCGAGAGCTTCCGCGCGAACGCCGGCCAGATCGGCGACGGCAGGTACCTGCTGCTGACGACCACTGGCGCTCGCTCGGGCAAGCAACACACCGCGATCCTCGGGTACTACCCGGACGGGGACCGCGTCCTCGTCGTCGGCTCGGCCGGCGGCGGACCCAGGCATCCGGACTGGTACCACAACGTGGTCGCCAACCCCGAGGTCACCGTCGAGACCGGCCTGTTCACCTACCCGGCGACGGCCGTCGTACTGCGCGACGCCGAGCGCGACGAGGTGTTCGCCCGGCTCGTCGAGGCCGACGCCGGGTGGGGTGAGTACCAGGAGCGAACGACCCGGACCATCCCGGTCGTAGCACTGGTCCAGCCGCCCGGACCGCCCAGCTTCACGGGCTCCGTGGCCGACTTCTTGAAGAGCATCCACACGGTGTTCCGCCGCGAGCTCGAGTTGATCCGCAAGGAGGTCGCCACCTCGGGCACAGCCGGCCTCGGCGCCCAGCTCCGGATCAACTGCCTGACCGTCTGCCAGGGGCTGCACAACCATCACACCGGCGAGTCCCTTGGCCTGTTCCCGGCTCTGGCCGACCAGCATCCCGAGCTGGCCGACACCATCGCCGTACTGCAGTCCGAGCACGACCGGATCGCCGTACTCCTGGAGGAGCTGGAGAAGCAGCTGTCCGATCCATCGCCTGACCTCGTCTCGCAAGTGGATCGGCTGATCGATGCTCTGAACGCCCACCTGGACCATGAGGAGGCCACGCTGCTGGCTTACCTGTAGTGCGCCGATTGGTTCCATGGCAGCGTGGGACGCGTGTACGACGACGCCGTCGAGGCCGGCCGGGCCGCCCTGTC
Source organism: Kribbella sp. NPDC050470 (assembly GCF_044458365.1). Classification (NCBI taxonomy): domain Bacteria; kingdom Bacillati; phylum Actinomycetota; class Actinomycetes; order Propionibacteriales; family Kribbellaceae; genus Kribbella; species Kribbella sp. NPDC050470. Next base: position 152,932 of record NZ_JBITHV010000004.1, read on the forward strand.
GCGGGGCGCCTGGCCGGACGCTCGGCTGCAGTTCGGGCGCGCGATCGAGGCTGCGGCTACTGCTGAGGCGTACGAAGGGCTGAGCTGGGCCAACTGGTGGTTGGAGGACGTGGCTGCTTGTCTGCAGGCGCGTGAGCAGGCGTATCGGCTGTACCGGAAGGCCGATGACGTACGGGGCGCGGCTCGGATGGCCTTGTGGCTCGGTGACGACCAGAACGAGTTCCACGGTGCCGGGGCGGTGGCTGAGGGCTGGTTCAACCGGGCCGCGCGGTTGCTCGGCGACTTGGACTGTCCGGAGCGCGGCTGGCTCACGGTGTTCGATGCAAACGCCGCGCTCGGCCGGCAGGAGACCGGTCGGGCGCGGCAGCTCGCCGTGCAGGCTGAGGAGATCGGGCGACGGCATCGGGCTGTGGATCTGGAGATGTTCAGCCTCGCGACCGAAGGCGTTGCGCTGGTGACCGAGGGTGCCGTCGAGCAGGGGATGCGGTGCCTCGACGAGGCGACGGCTGCTGCCCTTGGTGGCGAGTACGAGAACCTCGCGCCGGCTGCCTGGACGTGCTGCCGGTTGATGCAGGTGTGTGAGGAGGTTCGCGACTACGAGCGCGGCGCGCAGTGGTGCCGGCAGGTGGAGGAGTTCAGCCGGCGGATGGAGGCGCGGTTCGTCCACGGGGTCTGCCGGGCGCACTACGCCGCGATCCTCGGTTGGTACGGGCGCGAGAGCGAGGCAGAGGAGGAGCTGGCCGGAGCGCAGCAGGATCTGACGGCGAACCGACCGTACTGGCGGGCTGAGGCGGTCGTACGACTCGGTGAGCTGCGCAGGCGGCAGGGGCGGCTGATGGAGGCCGAGTCTCTGTTCAACGACGTGCCGTGGCATCCGTTGGCGAAGCGCGGACTGGCCGAGCTGAGTCTGGACCGCGGCGATCCGGAGGCCGCGCGGGTCGTGCTGGAGCGAGTACTGCGGCAACTGCCGGCTGAGGGGTCTGTGGATCGCGCGTGGCCGCTCGAGTTGCTCGTCCGGGCGGAGACTGCGCTGGGGGAGGTCGAGGCGGCCGGCGTGCATCTCGAGGAGTTCCGCAGGATCGCGCTGACGGTGGGGACGCGGCCGCTGCGGGCGGCGGCGCGCTTTCTGGAAGGCCTGTATGCGGCCGCTCTTGGCGAGCACGAGGCGGCGAATGTTTGCTTCGAGGACGCGTGCGAGTTGTACCTGGCGCCGTACGACGTCGATCGCGCTCGGGCGGAGCTGGCTCGAGTGCCCCGCGGTGGGACGCTCACCACGCGGCAGGTAGCGGTACTGCGTCTGGTGGCGGCCGGGCTGGGCGACCGGGAGATCGCGGCTCGGCTGGTGATCAGCGAGCACACGGTGCATCGGCATGTGGCCAACATCTATGCGCGGTTGGGCTGCTCGACCCGGGCGGCGGCCGTCTCTCGCGCTACCCAGCTGGGGTTGATGGCCTGAGCAGGCCATGTCCGGAGTTGGCTGCTCCGGGCGACGCGGTGGGGTCGTGGTGCGCCGATCCTGGGTGCCATGCAGCAGTTGGCGGAGTACAAGGAATCGGTGCGGACGACCTGGGCGACCGGGGACTACGACGCGATGATGCGTCAGGAGGGTCTGTACGTCGTCGGTGAGCGGCTGGTGCAGGCCGTGGACGTGCAGTCCGGCGAGGATGTGCTCGATGTCGCTTGTGGGACAGGGAATGCGACGATCCCGGCGGCTCGTGCCGGGGCGCGGGTGACCGGGCTCGACCTGACTCCGGCGATGCTCGCGACGGCTCGGGAACGGGCATCTGGTCTGGACATCTCGTGGGTCGAGGGCGATGCGGAGGAGCTGCCTTACCCGGCTCGGAGCTTCGATGTGGTGCTGTCCACCTTCGGCTGCATGTTGGCGCCAAGGCACGAGGTGGTCGCCGACGAGATCGCCCGGGTACTACGGCCGGACGGGCGGATGGGGGTGTGCACGTGGACCGCGTCCGGCGCGATCGGTGACTTCTTCCGGGTCGTCGGCGGATACTTCCCGCCGGATCCGTCGTACGTCGATCCGCCGCTCGGCTGGGGCGATGAGGACCACGTGCGCGAGCTGTTCGAGGGCACCGGAATCTCGCTACGGTTCGCCCGCGAGGTGGCTGTGATCCGGCATTCCTCGCCTGCAGCGGCGGCTGAGTTCTACGCGACGAAGTTCGGGCCGGTCGTGATGGCACGGGCGGCGTTGGGTGATCGGTGGCCGGAGCTTCGAGACGATCTCGTGGAGCTGTTCGCCTCTTATGACTCCGTGCTGCCCGCGGAGTACCTGGTGATTCAGGGGCGGCTGGCCAGCAGCGCGTAGGCGTTCGGGAGGCGGCCGGCCCAGGCAGCGGCGGCATGTCCGTCCGCGGGTCGCCAGAAGGGTTCGGCGTACTCCTCGAGGGTTTCGAGGCGGAGGCCGGCAGCAGTGACGGCCGTGACGATGTGGCCGAGGTTCCACTGCCATTCGCGTGCGCCGTTGGCGGGGAACGTGTCGTTGATGTGCGACTCGGCGAAGTAGCTGCGGTCCGGGCGGATCCGCGGCTCGTCCTCGTCCCACGTCCACAACGGCACGGCCGGGTGCGCCTCGTAGACGAACAGGTGGCCGCCTGGTCGCAGTACTCGCGCCACGTCCTGTGCCCACGCGTCGATGTCGCGCATCCAGATCAGCGCACCCTTGCCGGTGTAGACGAGATCCGCGCAACCGTCCTGCACCGGTACGCCGGGGACTTCGGCGACGACGTACCGGCAACTCACCCCCAGTTCGACCGCCCGCCGCTGAGCCGCCCCTGCAGCCACCGAGCTGTAATCCACTCCGACGACCCGATCGGCCCCCGCGTTCACCAAGGCCACGTCGTCGAGCCCATGCCCACTCTGAAAGTGCACAACCGTCGGCCGGCGATCGAGCAACGGCTGCAGCAGCTCAGCTTCCCGCTCGAACAGCCGCGGCCCACTCAGCGCCTCCTCGAGCAGTTCGTCGTACTCCCGAATGTGCTTCTGAGACGCCGTCTCCCAAGCCACCCGATTACCCCGCACAGCCTCATCCACCCGCCGAGTCTCCCCCACAACGAGGCCGCCGGTCAGCTGGATCTACTCGTTGTGGAGGACCTTGGCGATGGTGGTGTGGGCGGCGGTTCGGGCTGGGAGGTAGGCGCCTAGGGCTGCCAGGAGGATGCCGGAGAGGACGAAGAGGGCGAGGAGGGGGAGGGGGTAGACGTCGAGCATGAAGTCGGGGATGGCGACCTGGGCGCCGTTGGCCATGGCGGGGACGACCAGGCGGTGGGCGAGGATGCCGAGGGGGATGCCCAGGACTCCGCCGAGGGCGCCCAATGCGGCCATCGAGGTGACCACCATGACGGTGACCTGGCCGGGAGTCATGCCGATGGACTTGAGCATGCCGAGGTCGCGGCGGCGTTCGCGGGTGTTGAGTACGACGGTATTGAAGACGCCGAGCGCGGCCACGGTGCCGAGCATCAGCGTGAGCAGGATGACGGTGGCAAGGACCACCGCGACGAACGTGCCCGGATCCTGACCGGGGACCTCTTCCAGCCCGGGGTCGCCCGCCTGGACGGCCTTCACGTAGGCGTCGATGTCGGTGCCGGGATCGAGTTGGATCTCGTAGATGTTCGCCCGCAGGTCCGGTGCGATCAGCGCAAGCGTCTGCCAGTTGGACAGCACCTCGTCGCCCGAGTTGTACAGCGCCTTGCCGACGATCTGAACCTGGGCGCGCTTCCCTTTCGACTCCAGCGTGATCGTGTCACCGACCGACAGCCCGCGCTGCTTGAGGAACCGCTCGGACACGACCACCTGGCCCGGCCCGTCGAACCACTTTCCCTCCAGCAGCCGGAAGCCGATCTGCGTGAAATCGCCACGGTAGAAGGCGACCCGGAGCTCCTGGTTCGTCCCGGCGAGCCGCATCGGCAGGTCCCGACTGGCCGTCACGTACGCAGCGCCGGACGTCGATCGCAGCAACGCCTCGTCCGCCGGGTCACTCAGCTTGGCCAGCTGCCGCTGCGGCGCGGTGCTCCCCGGAGCAGGCCCAGCACCGTTGCCCTCCTCGATTCCGGCGAACATCGTCACGTCGACGGCGCCGGCGCGGCTCGCCGCGGTCTGGTAGTTCGTCAACGACGTACCGAGGCCGACCGCCAACGTCACGCTCGTGACGCCGAGTACGACGGCCGCCAGCGTCAACGCCGTACGCGCAGGACGGGCGAACGGCAGGCCGAGTCCCAGACTGATTGCTCGCGGCAACCGAGTCCCGCTCAGCCAGCGCTGGGCCCGCAGACCTCGCCCGGCCCGCGGCGCACTTCCCGCGCTGATCGCCTCAGCGGCCGACAACCCACGAGCCCGCAGCGAGGGCACGAGCGCAGACAGAGCGACCAGCAGCGGTACGCCGAGCAACGCCGCCACGTCGACCCAGAGCGGGACGCCAAGCCCCTCGGCGCCGTAGTTCTCGAAAGCCCTGGTCAGCAAGGAGGTCGCGAGCACATTGCCGAGCAAAGTGCCCAGCGCGCAGCCGACGATCGCCGGGATGGAGATCATCGCGAGATAGACCGTCATCACCTGCGTCGGCGTGAATCCCAGCGCCTTGAGTACGCCGATGTGCCGGAAGCCGGCCACCACCGCGCCACTGACCACGTTCGCGACGATCAGTACGGCGACGATCAGGCCGATCCACCCGAACACCAGCAGGAACGGGACGAACGTGTTCGGCTCACCGGCAGCGGTGGCCTTGAGCGCGAGATAGGACTGCGTGCCGAGCAGCGCGGCGGACGGAAGGCCCGCGGTCACCGCGGCCTGACCGGCGGTGACGTCCGCGTTGGTCGAAGCCGGGGAGAAGCGGTAGAGCATCTGCGTGATGGTCGGCTTCAGCGCAGTCATCTGCTCGGGCGTGACCCAGGCGTCGCCCGACTTGCTGACACTGTAGGCGAACCCGACAACGGTCAGCTTGGTGCTGCCGGTCGTGAGCTCGGTCCCGACCTTCGCCGCACCGCGTTGGTTGCTGGTCTCGATCGGGTTCCGGTTGAGCACGATCTCACCGGGCTTGTCCGGCCAGCGCCCCTCCCACACGTTGAGCCGGTCGACCGCGCCACCGGGGTCCGCGCGACCGACGACCACGAGCGGCATCGGGGGTCCACCCATGTTCAGCTCCAGGTCGGCGAGGCCGAACGGTCCCGCTGTCGCCTCGGCCTTGCCCGCGGCCTCGGTCAGCTGCGTGTCGGAGACCTTGCTCCGGTCGTACGACGCCACCAGGTGCGCGCCGCTTTGCCGCGCGTATGCCTGTTCGAAGGGTCCAGTGGAGGCGGCGAGCAGCCCCAAGGCGACCACGATCATGGTTGTCGACAATCCGACAACCACTCCGATCACGACCGTCTGCAGCCGGCGGCGCCGTACCGCGGCCCGGGAGACCGGCCACACGGCGCTCACAGCGTCGGCTCCAGACTGCGTTCGCGGGCGACCTGTCCGTCGACGACCTCGATCAGCCGGCTCGCGCAGCGGGTGGCGAGTTGCTGGTCGTGGGTGACGAGCAGCAGGGTCTGGCCGATCTGGTTGAGGTCGAGCAGGAGGTCCATCACCTGTTCGCCGGCCCTGGTGTCCAGCGCGCCGGTGGGTTCGTCGGCGAGCAGCACGGCAGGGCGGTTCATCAGCGCCCTGGCGACCGCGACCCGCTGGCGCTCGCCGCCGCTGAGCTGGGCCGGGTAGGTGTTGCGTCGTGCGGCGATGCCGAGCTCCTCGAAGAGCTCGAGTGCGCGTTTGCGGGCGTGCGTCGCGGAGGTGCCGGTGAGCTGCGCGGCCAGTGCGACGTTGTCCAGCGCCGACAGGTCGTCGAGCAGGTTGAAGAACTGGAAGATCATCCCGATCCGCCGGCGCCGGTACAGCGCCAGGCCCTTCTCGTCCAGCGCGCCCAGGTCCTCGCCGTGTACCACGACGGATCCGGAGGTCGGCCGGTCCAGCCCGGCCACCATGCTGAGCAGCGTGGACTTGCCGCTGCCGGACGGTCCCATCACCGCGACCGCCTCACCGGCGCGAATCTCCAGCGACACCCCGTCCAGTGCGACGGACTCGCCGTACTCCTTGCGGACCTCGGTGAGCCGCACGACCGCCTGTTCGTTGCCTTCTGCATCCGTCATGCCTTCACGCTAGGGCTGCCGGCGGGCGCCGTACGTCAGCCTGCGGGCGTAACGTGCGGGCCCCGTCATCCTGGGGATGTACGGCGTGCCACCTGCGGATGATGCGGATTCACCGGGCCCTTGGGACAGTGGTCCTGTGATCACGACCTGGTTGCTCGTCATCGCCTGCCTGGCGGCGGTCGCGCTCGCGGTCGCGCTCGTCCGGGCCCGGCGGGCGCACGCCCGGGCGCTCGAGGAACGCGGCTGGCTACTCGAACGCGAACGCGAGAGCGCGGCCCAGAGCGCGGTCGACGCAGAGCGGGCCAGGATCGCCCAGGACCTGCACGACATCGTCAGCCACAACGTGAGCGTGATGGTGATCCAGGCCGGCGCCGCCCGGCACGTGCTGGGCGAACCGGCCGAGGCCGAGGCGGCACTCCTCGCGGTGGAGGCGGCCGGCCGGGACACGATGACCGAGCTCCGGCATCTGCTCGGCCTGCTCGCGCCGTCGGCGGACGGCACGGCCTCGGGCTCGTCGGGCTCGTCGGCAGCGTCGGCCTCGGCAGACGAGTTGTCGCCGCAGCCGAGCCTGAGTCGGCTGAGTCCGTTGATAGATCGGATCGCATTTGCCGGGCTGCCGGTCGAGGTGCGCATCTCGGGTGAGCCCCGGCCGCTGCCCGCCGGCGTCGACGTCACGGCGTACCGGATCATCCAGGAGGCGCTGACCAACGCGCTCAAGCACGGTGACGGGGTGAAGGCGGAGGTGACGGTGCGGTACACCGACCACGCGCTGCGGGTCGAGGTACTCAACACCGGGCCCAGCGTGCTGTCCGGCGGTCGTGCACCGCGGTCGGAAGGGGAGGGTCGCGGACTGTTGGGCCTGCGGCAGCGAGTGGCCGTGTACGGCGGGGACCTCGACGCACGGAGGAGACTCGGCGGCGGGTTCCGGGTGCGCGCGAAGATTCCGTTGGAGCGGCCGTGACGGTCGAGCCGCGCGTGGTGATCGCAGACGATCAAGCTTTGGTGCGGATCGGGTTCCGGATGATCCTGACTGCGCGCGGGATCGAGGTGGTCGGTGAGGCCGCCGACGGACACGAGGCCGTCGAGTCGGTACGGCGGCTGCGGCCCGACGTCGTACTCATGGACATCCGGATGCCGACGATGGACGGTCTGGAAGCCACCCGGCGCATCCTGGCCGAGTCGCCGGACTGCCGGGTGCTGATGCTCACGACGTTCGACCTGGATCGCTACGTGTACGCCGCCTTGGCCGCAGGCGCCAGCGGGTTCCTTCTGAAGGACGTGACGCCGGAGCACCTGGCGGCAGCGGTCCGCCTGGTCAACACCGGGGACGCGTTGCTCGCGCCGTCGATCACACGGCGGCTGGTGGAGCGGTTCGCGACCGGCGACCAGGGGCCGGTGCAGCAGCCCGCCGTACACAGGGATCTTGCAGTCCTCACGCCGCGCGAGCTCGAGGTGCTCACACTGATGGGGCACGGCCTGTCCAACGCGGAGCTCGCGACCGAGCTGACGCTCAGCGAAGCGACGGTGAAGACCCATGTCGCCCGCATCTTCGCGAAGCTGTCGCTGCGTGATCGCGCGCAGGCAGTCGTACTTGCTTACGAGACAGGGCTGGTATCTCCGGGCGATCGCTAGCAGGGTGTGTCCATGACATGCATCCTCTGCTCTGCGACAGGGCCGTTCCGACCTCGTGGAGCCAAGGAGGGCTACGAGATCAAGGAGTGCGCGGCCTGCGGGCTCGTGCAGCTCGTGCCGACTCCCACGCCCGAGACACTGCGTGCGCTCTACGAGGGATCGTCGTACTTCGACGGGGACGGCGGCTCGGGGTACTCGGAGTACGAGAGCCAGGAGCGCGAGTACCTGGCGACGTTCCGTGCGGACGTCCGGCGGATCGCGGAGTTCGTGCCGTCGGGCCGGGTGCTCGAAGTGGGCTGCGGGTACGGCTACTTCCTCCAGTGCGCTGCCGACGCCGGGTACGACGTCTACGGCGTCGACCTCTCGCCGACCGCGATCAAGTGGGCGGCCGAGCGATTTCCCGGCCGGGTGTTCTGCGGGATGCTCGACGAGGTCGCGGAGATCCAGGAGCAGAAGTATGACGTCATCTTCGGCTCGCACCTGATCGAGCACGTCACGGATCCGGGCGCCTTCCTGTCGTCAGCGGCACGGCTGTTGAATCCGGGCGGCGTGATCGTGCTCGTCACGCCGAACATCAAGAGCCTGCTGGCCCGGGTCTCCGGGCCGCGGTGGGTCTCGTTCAAGATCCCCGAGCACGTCAGCTACTACGACCCGGTCACGATCACCGAACTGCTGCGTCGCACCGGCTTCTCTACCCTCGCGGTCGACCCCGCCTACCAGTACTACGCTGTTCCGTTCGTCGCCGGCCGTCTGCGTGAGCTCCTCGATCCTGTGTCCCGGTTGATCCCGCGTGTCGAGAACCTGGGCTTCCTCCGCGGGCGGCAGGTCCGCGTGACGAGCGGTTCGATGCGGGTCCTGGCCACTGACGCAGCAACCGGGGGTAGCCCGCGCGTCTAGAGGGCATGGGACGTCGACTTGGAGGTGGCTGGCGCCTGCGCTCGCCGTGGTGGCGGTTGCGGGAGCCGTGATCGTTGTTGCCGATGGCCCTCGTAGCCGGACCGCGGCGGCCGGACCGGCCACCCGGGCGATCGGCACCCTGATGCGGGGCAGTGAGCTCAGCGCCGACGTGACCCTGTACGCCACGAACCGGGTGTACACCGTGGAGATGCGCCCGGACGGCAACCTCGTCCTGCTCCAGAACAGCAAGACCGTCCTGTGGAGCACGAACATCACCGGCTGGCCGAACTCGTCGGCCGCGATCGACGCCAACGGCCGATTCACCACCCGAAACCAGGACGGCCACGAGACCTACCTCATCGACTCCCGCCGTCCCGGCACCGTCCTCCAACTCCGTCCCGACGGCCACCTCCTCATGATCCACGGCCGAACCACAGTCCGAACCCTGCATTGAGGGATCCTTACTCCTCGCGGCCCTGCTCCAGCTGCAGGTTCACGACCCGGGACCTCAGCGCGAGGTCGTCCATCGTCTCCAGCACCAGGAATCGATCGACCCGCACCTTTGTCCGTGCCGGCTGGAACACCGCTACCAGGTCGCGAAGCTCGGCGTACTCGGCGCCGGTCACGTCCGACGTCAGCTGCAGATAGCCCGCCAGCAGCGGACGCTCCACGTCAAGCGCTCGTACGGCCCGCTCATCCGCCGGCTCGACCGGAAGGTAGATCCGCCCGGTGTTGAACTGCCCGATCCACGGCCCGCGCACAACGAGATCGATCGGTCCGTCGAGCACCCGCGGCTCGTCGCTTCCATGCACCAAGGTCGCATGCACCCGATCCGCCCTCAGCTCGAGCCCGCGCCACCAGACGAGGTTGGACAGGCGAGAATCAGCCAGCGCCGCCAAGAATGCCTCCGGCCGCGGATCAGGCAACGGCACGACCACCGAACGCACCGGCGGCCAGAACTCTCCCGGCCCGACATCCGGGCCAAGCGGCCCTCGCACCCCATCCCTCAACAACGGAAGATGCCGCCTCCGATACCGCGCATCCAGCCGCAACGCCTCGTGCTTCCCCCACTCGAACTCCTGCCCCGCCAGCACACTCAGCACATCACCCATCGCGACCCCCTCACCCCGAATAGTCTCGCGCCGCGTGTCGAGAATGTGGGTTTGGCTCCGTCCCCTGTGCACCAGCGGCCACGACGGGTCGCGTGACGAAGGGGAATCACCATGGCGCTGCACCGGATGGACAACGTCGGCATCGTCGTCGACGACATGGATGCTGCGGTTGCGTTCTTCGTGGAGCTCGGCATGGAGCTGGAGGGCCGTGCGCAGGTCGAGGGCCCCGCGGCGGACCGCACAGTCGGCATCGACGAAGTCCGCTGCGAGATCGCAATGCTGCGAACTCCGGACGGCCACAGCCGCCTGGAGCTGTCGCAGTACCTGATCCCTGCCGCGATCGTCCCGAACCCGCCCAACCCGCCGCACAACACCCTCGGCATGCACCGCGTCATGTTCGCCGTCGACAACATCGAGGATGCCGTCGCCCGGCTCCGCACTCACGGCGCCGAACTTCTCGGCGAGATCGTCAAGTTCAGCGAGACCTACCGCCTCTGCTACCTTCGCGGCCCCGCCGGCATCATCCTCGGCCTCGCTGAACAGCTCACCTGACGCCTAGCGGGCACTGCACAGACAACGGGGGTACGGTCTCCGCATGACACGACCGCGAATGCGGATTGGGGCCGTCACGATCACGGCAGCACCGGCTCCACACGCCCGGGAGCTGGCCAGGTTTTATGAGCAGCTGCTTGGCTGGCGGATCGTCGACGAAGGGCCGAAGGGCGGTTGGGTCCAGCTTCACCCGCCCGAGGGCGAGACAGACAGGACGCTGCTCGGCATCAACATCGAGTCTGATCAGGAGCACGAGCGGCCGACCTGGCCGAGCAAGCCCGGTGGTCAGAACGCGACGATGCACCTCGACATAGGCGTGGACGACCTCGATGAGGCGGTCGCGTGGGCCCTCCAGGCAGGCGCGAGTCTCGCCGAGGACCAGCCGCAGGAGCACGTCCGGGTCATGCTCGACCCACACGGCAACCCCTTCTGCCTGTGCCGCTGACCCATCACCGAACCGCTGGGAAATGACCTACAGGTTCGGCGATGAGTCGCCAGATGACGGCGTGGCCTGCGCTCTGGTCCCGGACACCTACTCGGATTCGCCTTCGAGGGCGAGGCGGTAGCCGCTGGGGGTATGGAGGAGGAGACGGCGGTAGGTCCAGCCGGGGGCTGGATTGTTGTGTTCGAGTTCGAACTCCAGGCCTGCCGCCTGGCACCGCTCAGCCGCCGCGTCGACGTCGGAAACGGCGATTTGCCAGGTGAGGACGCTCGGTGGGTCGTTCTCGGCGGTTGCCTGCTGGATGCCGAAGTGGATCGTGTCCGTCCCGAAGGCTATGAAGTCGGGATACTCCTCGCCCTCATAGATCACCGGCAAACCGAGCTTCTCGTAGAAGGCGCGCTCGGCGGAGAGATCGGAGACGTTCAGGACGGGTGCCAGGCGGGTGAACAGTTGGTCAGCGGCCATGGTGAACAGTCTCGCCCTCAGGAGGGCAAGCGGAAGACGGAGAAGTGGCTGAGGGGCTCGACCGTCAGACAGAACCTAGGAACAACTGAGACCAAGACCGAGACCAAACGACTCCGGGGCGGCTCCCAGATGTGGGAGCCGCCCCGGCTCGTGTTCGTCCTCCGTGAGTCTGGGACCGCCCTCTGACCTGACCCTATGCGACTCCGGGGAGTGGCGGAGGATACGAGATTCGAACTCGTGAGGGGTTGCCCCCAACACGCTTTCCAAGACCGCAAGTCGTCGTTCAGCGTGGTTCGGGAACCCCTTCGGGAGCGTGGATCCGGTGAGCCACGATCGCTGGCGAACGGTCCCGAACCGTGGCGGATGAGACCCACTTTGAGACCCCCGCCGCATCCCTGCATCCCCGCTGCCGCCTCGAAGCCTCCGCCGAGGGAGACTGCAACGCTCAGCCTGCCTCCGCGCCCAAGGAGCCGCTGAACGGCAAACCGAGCATTACCGACTCCATGAACTGCCAATCCGGCTCACCGGCAGTTGTTCCTGGCAGATTGATGGATGTTGTCTGCATTCTCTCAAGTGTCCACTTGTACCCGTAAGTGTATCTGAATCGCAGATGCTTAATTACTGCTGCCACGAACAGCAACGACCATTTGGAGACCTGCGTTTTCGGCACCAAGACGTTTACATCGTCACAGGCGAAGAAGGGCGCATCCTGATAGAACGCCCATCCTACAGAGTTTCCGTTATAGGGAACCGTGAGGCATCCGCCTTGGAATGTCGGAGAGACGTCATTCATATCCGTAATACCGTTATTCTTTTCGGAAGCGCCAATGAAGCGGACGCCTCCTGGGAGGCGAGCGGCCTTGGTCAATCGCCGTCCTTTGTAAATGGAGAAGAGATCACCAAGAACGAAGCTCGCCCAAGCGGTCGGATCCCCTAACGGTACGTGCGGGGCGGCCGACTTCGCCAGCCCGGCGACAGTTGGGATCTGTGCCTTGTCGACCCAATCGGGGACCAAATCCGGCAACTGTATGGTGCCGAGCGTCCGGTTTGCTTCCCGACCAAATGCTGTATACCGGAATGCATTGCGCCGGATGCACATCGCATAATAGAGCCGATGCAATAGCGGCATGCTTGAGTCTAGGGGTTCCAGAACGGCAACGTTTTGTGCGGTGTAGAACGGGCGCTGCTGAACATATGATGACAAGAGGCGTGAGCCACCGAGAGCGACGGTCAGAAGGTCACGTTGGTACGGCTGGAGCCCTGGGACTGGTTGTACGAATCCTGACACCCCGCTATGGCCATCGAGGCCGCCCTTGCGACCGACGAAAGCGATCCCGGTCAGTCTGTCAGCTCTCGTCATCTTGTTCATATCAAGTTTGTTGCCATAAGTCACAGAAAATAGATTGCTGACGCGGGGCATCAGTCCTCATCCCCATTGCTGTTGCCGAGGGTAAAGAGAGCGTAGTCTGTGAGTACCTTTTGAAAGTCGGCCTCCGTCAGCGTGGAATAATCCGTCTCCATGTAGGCCTCCGCGACCCATTCGTCATCCGCCGTCACCGCCGCCATTACCGATTCGCCAGCGTGAACCTCACGATTTCGAAACGCGTCTATCCATCGGTCCCTGATCTGAGGCCACGTGTGGTCCCGATCAACCCGCCCAAGGTTCTTGATCTTGACGAACCCATCGTCGCGCCAGTAGCCGAACCACGTCTTCTTGTTTGAAGTCTTGTGGGGAACGCCAGCAGTGAAGACCATCACGCAGGTCACGACGCCCACCGGATGGAAGATTTCCGGCGGCATCGACATCACGGCCTCGAGGGTGTGCTTCTTTAGAAGGTTCTCTTTGTGGATCGAGGGCGCTGTGGCACACGACACTGGGACAATTGCGACGCCGGTTCCATGCTTTTCGAGCATGCCCAGCATGTGCTCAACGAACCGCAACTCGTGTAGATCCGCCTTCGATTTCGCGTAAGGTGGGTTTATTAGACCGATGTTGGGCTTGTGACTTTTAACAGCTTTGGTGATCGCGACATCGAAACACGACCCTTGGTAGAGGTTTGCTTTACCGTCGCCCCGCAGAATCATGTTGGACGCAGCGAGGGCGTACATCGTCGCCTGTTGCTCAACGCCGATGAGACGGTCACGCTTAATGGATTCGATCTCGGCATTGGTTGTTGCTGTCTTCGCCATCTTCATCATTGCCGAGATGAGGAAGCCGCCGGTTCCTGCGCATATGTCGACGACGGTGTCGTCCTTAGAGACATTCGCGATGAGCGAAAAGAGCTCCGTGACGTGCTTGGGGGTAAGCACGATGCCGAGGCCCTTGCCGTCACCGCCGGTGTATTTCAGAAACTCGCCGTAGAACTGTCCAACTACATCGAAGTCATGGTAGATCGTTAGGAACGGCAGGACTCTGTCAGCGAGCAGTGTGATGATCTCGTTTAGGAGACCCTTTGGGTAGCCTTTGGTTGGCTTTCGGAGCTCAGGATGGACCTCAATATTCGTGAAAGGCTGCGTCATGTTCTCGATCTTTGGAACGGGAAGCTTCGCCTTCGAGACCTCATCTTTGATGGTCTGCATCCAAAAACCAGGAAGGTCCTTGGCCTGGTAGAGGTCGTACGATTTCGCGAACACATCGTTGCCTAATGCGATCAACGTGCCGGCTACGGCCAGCGGCTTTTCCTTCTCTTCCAATTCTGCTTCGTCCCGCATGAATTCGTGCATTTCTTGGCTGAATTGGATGAGATCATGGGTACGTCTCGCATGTACCGTCGGATCGAACGAGGCGGCCGCGATCAGGTCGGCCATTGACACGATGTTCTGTATGGGGGCACCGCTGGGTGCCACGAGCGGTTTCGGCTCGGACTCTCCGAGTGGCATCAAGAATGCGGAAAATTTGCTTCCCTGTGGTGTCCCTGACACGGCGATTGCGATCACAGTGTACTTAGGTGAAAGCCAGCGAGCGTAGTGCAGAGTTCCGTCGACGGCGTACTCTGCTGGCCGATCTCGATCTTTTGACTCGTGCTTTGAAACACTGGCCTTGCATTCGATGACAACGACCATGTCTGGTGTGTCGGGGGCAGTGATAATGAACTCTGGATAGCCAGCGCCGCCCTTGCCTGTCTTCGAGGCCTTTGATAACGCAGTGCGAATCGCTGCGATGACGCTCTGCTGCTTCTCTACTACGACCGCGTCAGGGTCGTCATAGAATCCGTATTCACGCAAGAGGGCGTCGACCATGTCTTCGGTCTCACGCTCGTTTGCCATCCGCTAACCACCCCATCGCAACACCGGCCACATCTGACATGCAGAACACTGCCATACGGGAGCGGCGTTCGGCTGCGCTGTTGGCTGTCGGAGCGGCGATCGGTGTCTTCAAGGGCTCGTGGACACGCGAGGTGGTCACAGTCCCTGCGAGGAACTGGCGGGACATCGGTAACCAGTCGAGCTCGGTCGGGCAGGCGTCAACGAACGGCGGCAGCCACTTCGGTCATTGTCCGCACGATGAGATCAGCGCCAGCTGCTGAGAGCGCATTGGCTTTGCCGGGCTTGTTGGCGTAGCCGATGGTGTGTGTCCCAGCTCCCCGGCCCGCCTCCATGTCGCTCGTTTGGTCGCCGATGAAGACACAGGCCGCCGTGCGCACGCCGAGCGCTCTGGTGGTGTTCTCGATGAGGTGAGGGCTGGGTTTCATCAGTGCCGGGTCGGAGGGATCGCGTCCCTCAACGTGAGCTACTCGGTCGGTCAGGCCGGTGCGGCTGAGATAGCGCACCACGGCTTCGGCATAGTTGTTGCTCACGATCGCCACCAACTTCCCGCTA
This sequence comes from Kribbella sp. NPDC050470, assembly GCF_044458365.1. NCBI lineage: Bacteria > Bacillati > Actinomycetota > Actinomycetes > Propionibacteriales > Kribbellaceae > Kribbella > Kribbella sp. NPDC050470. The sequence continues at coordinate 167,979 of NZ_JBITHV010000004.1, forward strand.
CGCTGGCAGGCGGCCAGCGACTCTGCCGCGCCCGGAGTCGGCAAGGCGGACTCCACCGCCCTCAGCTCAGCGTCCTGCAAAGCACTCTCAAGCCGGGCAGCGAGATGGGGATTGTCGGCGGCTGCTAGAAGGAGCTCGTGAGGACCCCTCGCCTTTCGCAGGGCAACGTCCAGGTCGTGCGGAATCACGCCGGCCAACTCGCGAAGCTCGCCAGTGATGCGTTGGGCGGGATAGCCGTCGAATACGGAGCAGATCGGCCCGTCGAAGTCAAAGAGGACTGCTTCGGCGGCGGCGAGCAACTGCCCGAGTGGGTCAATAGTCACAGTTCGCGAACCTGCCCAAGGGTGCCCCAAAGGCTCTCGAACCATCGGCGTGCTTGGTCAACGTACTGCGACCCTGTGGCCTGGTCGTTGTCGCTGGTCGAATGGTGGAAAAGGACCGTGTCTTTACCGACCGCATCAAATATCGGGATGGTCTCTCCTTCGATTTCTACCTCGCGCTCGACGACGGGATAGAACCCGAAGAAGATCTCCTCATTGTTCAAAGCGTAGAGCTTAAACATCATCGGCAGACCGACAATCACACGCGCTTCGACCTCGGTTTTCGGGACGAGTCCCAATTCGCCTAGCTCGCGGACCGATTGCACGATCTCCCCGGCCGATCGGTGCGCAATTCCGGCCACTCGGGCCCTGACGCGGGGGTCATCTCCAGGAGTGTCCCCAGCGCGTGACGGGACAGCAATCGGCTGATTGAGGTCCGGCAGAAGCATGCGGATGGTGATCGACTGGGGAGTCAGGCGACCACGCCTGATCCGGTCGATTGGTTCCTCAAGCGCGCCGAGCAGCGTTTCGCCGGTTAGTCCGGCGAAGTCGATACGTACAGTGTCGTGCTCGAACGCCTTTTCAATGTGCGGACGTAGCCCGACCGCCTGGTCGGCCTGCTCGCGGACGTACACGCCGCTGCCGACGCGAGAGACGATCAACCCCTCATCGCGCAAGATCCGCAGTGCCTGCTGGATTGTCATCCGCGCAACGCCGTATTGCGTCGCGAGCTCGTTCTGAGACGGGAGCTTCTCTCCCGCCTTCACCTTCTTCGTGAGGATCGCCGCGCGTAGAGCGTTGGCGACCTGCTTGAACGGCGGTCGCGGGTCAGACGGATCTAGCTGCTGCTCCATGCCGCAAGCCTACTAGCTGACTAGGCAGGCTAGGGCAATCCCGTCCAGATGCTTGACCTGGCTAGCCAGCCTATGTAGCTTTCTGCTAACGGAAATCTGGCTAGGCAGGCTAGTCCGACTAGCCAGGTGGCGGGGGGGGGGGGGGGGCCCCCCCCCCCCCCCCGGGGGGGGGGTTGGGGGGATGGTGGGAACAACACCAACCAACACAAAAAAAACCGCCCGGG
>NZ_JBITHV010000004.1:169386-279893 GCF_044458365.1 Kribbella sp. NPDC050470
CCCACCACTATTATCCATTCGCATCCCGAAAACGGGGCCCCCCCGCCCCCCCCCCCCCCCGGGGGGGCGGGGGGGGGGGGCCCCCCCCCGCCACGCCTGGGTCGTACTAGTCGTCTGAAGAGGAGCACAACCCATGAGCATCATCCATCTCGCGGCTGTCGGTGGCGAGGACCCGACCCCTGCGGACCTGGCCGCGATTGAGCGGGAGTGGCCGCTCATTGCGGCCGAGCTGGACCTGTTGGACGCGCAGATCGCGTTCATCAACGCGGGTCCGTTCGCGTCGGTTCTGGAGACGCGGCGGGTACGCCGTGCGGAGCGGCGTGTGTTGGATGTCGGTCTGGAGCTGGCTGACCGTGAGTACGTCGCGGACGGTGCCGCGTGAGCCGCCGCCGTGTGTTGAGCCTGGAGGAGTCTTGGGCCGATCGGCTCGGGATCGACAGCGCCGACGCGGTGGGGGACGAGCTGGCGGCGCGGTTCGAGCACCTGTCGCGGTTCGTGCTGAGCGGTGAGATGCCCCCGGCCGGTAAGCCGGTGTCGGCGGAAGCCGCGACCGCGTACGGCGAGCTGTGGGTGCTGGCCGGGTTTCTGGCCGACGCCCGTAAGGCGATGGCCGGTCAGGGGGTGGAGTGGTGAACCCCGACCGCATGGACGCGATGATCAAGTCCGCCGACGCGGCCTATGAGGCGATCCGTTCGCTGAACCACGCCACCATCACGACCACTGTCCCGGCCCCGGTCGCGTACGCGCTGCTGGGATCGCTGCGCCAGTTACAAGCCGAGGTTGCCCAGCTTTCGGCGCAGCTCAGCAGCGGGCTGCGCCGGTCGCTGACCGAGTACGACGTGTACGACGACACCCGTGACCCGGCCGAGAGCATCGCGATGGCGGCCGCCGCGCTGACGGAGACCGCGATTCACGCCAACCGAGCCGCTGAGTGCGCTGCCGCCGCCCAGCTCGCCATCACCTGGCAGGGCTTCCGCCTGGACAAGGAGGGCGACCGATGAGCACCGTCACGCAGTCCCCGGAGAAAGCGCCGGCAACCGGCACACCCAACAGTGTGGACAAGCTGCGGACGGCGGCCGCGGAGGCGTCGCAGGTGCGGGCGCTGTCGACGCACCCGGATGTCGTGGCATTGCGAGTCGAGGCCGTGCGCACGCAGGTCGACCGGTGCATGTGGGTCGGGATCGTGCTGGGTTTGGCGTTCACGATGGTCAACGTTCAGGCTTTCGCCGCGCAGGGCGCTGCGCCGTGGTCGCTGCCGTGGTTCGCCGCGTGGCTGCTGGACCCGATGGTGTCGCTGGTGCTGATCGCGGTCCTGCGCGCGGAGCAGATCACCGCGCGGTATCAGGTGAGCGACCACACGCGGTGGATCGGCCGGACCAAGCGGTTCGCGTTCGCCGCGACCTACGCGATGAACACGTGGCATTCGTTCGTGGCGTTGGATGTGGCGGGGATCGTGCTGCATTCGGTGCCGCCGCTGCTGGTGTTCTGCGCTGCTGAGACCGCGCCGGTGTTGCGGGACCGGCTGACCGAAGCCGTACTCCGGGCCGAGCGAGCCGCCGCGCTGGCTGATCCGGAGGGGGCATCTCACCGCCTCGATGCCGCCCCGGCCGCCGCCGAGCTGCCCACCGCGGCCGAGACACCGCAGACAGCCGCTGAGGCGATCGAGAAGGCACCGGAGACCTCGATCAAGTCGAAGCGGTCACAGGGACGCAGGAGGCCCGCCAAGGCTGGCCGCAAGCTGCTGGCCGACTACGTGACCGAGGCCCTGGCGGCGGTCGAGCCGGGTACGTCGGCCGACGACATCACCCCGGCCTGGGCGCGGCACACGACCGGTTGCTCAACCGGCCTGTCAGCGAAGGTCGCCGCGGCTGTCCGCGCCGAGCTGACCACCACCCCTCACACGAGCACTGATGACACGGACGCACCGGGCGAGACCGTCCGGGTTGCGGCCTGACCCGATAGGAGCGAGCAGGCATGGATAACGTGCACAAGCTTCACACCGACGACGAGCCCACCGACGAGGCCACGCAGGACGTTGCGCAGGGCATCATCCACGAGTCAGCCGAGCGCATCGACGATGACGCGGCAGAGGTGGTCGAGGCTGAGGTCGTCGAGGGCGAGGTTCTGACCGATGAGGAGTCGGTCGAGCTGGATCGCCGGTTGGCGAGCCGTGGCGCGCTGGTGCGGCGTGCGGTGACCGGTACGCAGGTCGCGACCCGGGTCGTGGTCAAGGTCGGCACGCACGACAAGACGAAGTCGGCCGGGAAGGTGTTGCTGCGCGAGGGGTTCACGGTCGTGCAGGGTGTGGAGTCGTGGGCGAAGCGGGCGTGGGATGCCTCGACCATGGGTGTCTACCGGCGTCAGATCAAGGCTGCTGAGGCGGTCGGGGATCGGGAGGAGTTGAAGGAGTGGATCGACCGCAAGGAGATGGCCACCGAACGCCGTCACCGCCGCCTGATGGACCTGCCCAAGCTGGCCTGGGGTGTGCTGAAGGTCGGTGTGGCCACGGTGGTTGGGGTGCCGTTCCTGGTGCTGCTGATCGCGATCCTGACCAAGGCCACCGGCAACGGGTCGTTCACGGGGGTGTGGCTCGGGTTCTTCGCGCTGATCGGGTTCCTGATCGCGGCCGGTGCCCTGATCTGGTCCGGGGTGTCGATCGCGGCACCGTTCCTGATCGTGCTGGCCGCCTGGCGCGAGGGCAAGCGCCGCGCGGAGCCGCCGTCGTGGCTGGTCACCACCGCTGATGCGGCGTGGGATGTGGCGATCGATGAGACCACGATCGCCAAGGCGCTGGAGGCGCTGCGGATCCCTGCCATCACGCAGTACCTGAAATCCGGGTTGAAGCTGCAGTTCATCACCCCCGCGCGGGTGGACGGGCGCGGCACGCACGCGGTCGTCCGGCTGCCTGCCGGTGTGACGGCGGAGAAGATCGCCCGCCGCCGTGGCGACCTCGCGACCGGGCTACACCGCGCGGCCAAGGAGGTGTGGCCGACCACCGGGTCGGAGGCCGGGATCTTGGATGTGTGGATCGCGGATAAGGGCGCGCTGGCTGAGGGCGCAGGGGAGTACCCGCTACTCGGTGGTGGGCTGGTGGACGTGTTCAAGGGCGTCCCGGCCGGGAAGACGCTGCGCGGTGACGCGCTGCTCGCGCCGATCATGGAGCGCAACACGATGACCGGTGGCATGCCGGGTCAGGGCAAGTCGTCGGCGGCGCGGGCGATCATGGCCGGGTGCGCGCTGGACCCGACCGCTGAGCTGCGGATCTGGGTGCCGGACACGAACTTCGACTTCGAGGTCTTCAAGCTGCGCTGCTCGTCCTATGTGATGGGTGCGGATGACGATTCCATGAAAGCGATCCGGGACCAGCTCGTGAACGTTCATGAAGAGGTCCAGCGGCGCGGCGAGCTGCTGATCAGGTATGAGGTCCCGGCGGTGACTCGTGAACTCGCCTCCGCGGGTGTGGGTTTGCATCCGCTGGTGTGCCTGCTGGAAGAGGCACACGTGGCGATCACCGACGACACCTACGGCAAGGAGATCTCCAAGCTGCTGGTGGAGATCGTGAAACTCGGCCGCAAGCGCGGCATCCACATGATCGTCTCGACGCAGGCCCCGACGCGGGACTCGATGCCGCGGGACGTGACCCGGAACTGCTCCAACGGGATCGCGTTCGCGGTCGGTGACCACGTCGCCAACGACGCGCTGCTCGGGCAGGGTGCGTACGCAGCCGGCCACCGGGCCACCGAGCTGATCCCCGGCACCGACAAGGGCACCGCGGTCGTGAAGGGCTTCACCGGCGAGCGGTCGGAGATCCTGCAGTGGTACTACCTCGACGTGGCCAAGGGCAACGACCAGGTCACCCCGTTGATCAAGCGGTCCCTGGACGCGATCGCCAAGCTCGGCAAGACCGTCCCGGACTCCCGGCCGGTGCAGATCGAGACCCGGGACCTGCTGGCCGACCTGGACGAAGTCCTCGGCGACGAGCCGGTGCCGAGTGCGGACGTGCCCGCGCTGCTCAAGCGACTCGCCCCGACCTGGAGCCCGTATCAGTCGCTGACCGGCAAGGCGCTGCGCGAGACCCTACACGCTGAGCACGGCATCAAGGTCCCCTCGACCGGGAACCGCTACCCCATCGACCCCGCTACCGTCCGTGACGCCATCGTACGGCGGGAGCAGAACGCAGTCGACGCTGACGAGGACGGCGACGACGCCGGCCAGCTCGCAAGTTAGCTCACCGCCCGGGCCCGGAGACCGCGCGAATCGGGCTCTGACTAGCGGTTTCCGGCCCCGGGTTAACTCGCCTCACTCGCTAACTTTCCGCAGGTCAGAGCCACATTAGCCCCCGCTGGGCCGGTGAGTTACAGACCTAACCCGCTCATCGGCAGCTAACCGTCCCGACCCCTCACGCCGGACGGACACCACCAGGTGCCCGCCCCGGCCCGTCACACCCTGATTCGACTACAGAAAGTGACAGAGATGCTTCAGTCCCTCCCGCCACTGGCCGCGCTCGTCGCCACCGCATCCGTCCTCCTGCTGGCCGCCGTCGCCGTCGTGCTCGGGGTCGGCTACCTGCTCGGCTGCCGGATCTGGCCCTACGCCAACTGCCCGCGCTGCCACGGCACCGGCAAGTCCGGCTCCCCGAACCGCAAGGCCTTCCGCAACTGCCCGCGCTGCAACGGCACCGGCCGCCGGACCCGGATCGGCCGCCGCCTGCTCGACCACCACAGCAACCGCTGACCGGAGGACACCACCATGGCCACTCCACGCAAGCCACGCCGCAAGACCACCACCCCCGGCCCATCCGACGAGTTCCGAGACCAGCTCGCCAACCTCCACCACGCCAAGTCCGCCGCCGAACGCGACGACGAGAAGGATCGTCCGTTGACGCCGCGCGAGGAGTACCGCGCCGCGCTGGACGAGCTGAACCGGTACTCGACCGACAACGAGACCGCCGAAGCCCTGGCCGCGCGGGAACGGTTCGACCGCGCCGACCGCAAGCGCCGTTGGTGGCGTCGCTGATGCCCGCGCAGGCGATCGACCGCGCCAGCCTGCACCCGGCCGCGTCGCGCTGGATCACCTTGTGGAACGGCACACAGGCTCTCGGCTGGGACCTGCACGGGACCCCGGTGTTCCGGTTTCGGTGGGCCCCTGCAGGGCTCGCCACCCGACGCCAGCTCCGGGCGATGCGGATGTGCCCGGGTGGGCAGGAGCCGTACGCGCTGCTGGTCTGGCGCAACGGCAAGCGCTGGGCGTGGCTGTACCGGCTCGACCTCGCCCGCCCGTCCCGCGTCGCGTCACCGGCCCAACTCAACGCCCTGGACAAGGCGATGGAAGCCCGCCGGACCTGCCAGCTCTGCCAGGCCGTCACCGACTACTGCATCCCGACCTCAGACGGCCGATGCAACGACTGCATCACCGCCGCGACCTACCCCCACGCTGCCTGACGCCACCTCGAGGAGAACCCACCCATGCACCGCCTCACCACCGCCGCGCTCGCCGTCGTCGTCCTGGCCGTCGCGACCGGCTGCAACCCGGGTGTCCCGGAGGCCGGGACCGTCACCGACAAGGGCATCACCACCAGCCGATCCGGCCAGACCACCAACAAATGTCACTGGATCAAGGTCCGCCACGACGACGGCACCAGCTCGCGCGGCTGCGTCCCGATCCGGCGGTGGAAGAAGGCCACCAAGGGCGGCCAATGGCTGGGGAAGTGACCATGACGACCCCCGTCCTGACCGCCGCCCTGGCCGCCGCCGAAGGTGGCTGGCCGGTGTTCATGCTCGGTCGCTCCAAACGGCCCGTCGCCAACTGCGACGACTGCCCGAAGAACGCGCACGACCCGGCGACGTGTGGGCATCTGACCTGCCATGGGTTCTACGCGGCCAGCACCGACCTGGCCCGCGTCGCCGCGATCGTGGCCACCGTGCCGGGTGGGCAGCTCGCCGTCCGCACTGGCGCAGCGTCTGGGCTGCTGGTGGTCGACGTGGACCCCGCGCACGGTGGCAGCCAAAGCCTGGCTGAGCTGGTGGCGCACGAGTTGGTGCCGCGCACGCTGTGGGTCCGCTCCGGATCTGGTGGCGTGCATCTGTACTACCGGCACCCCGGCCGGGAGATGCAGTCGCGGCCGATGCCGAAGCGGGCCGGGATCGACATCAAGGCAGACGGCGGGTACGTCGTGCTGCCGCCGTCGATCCACCACCGCACCCGGAACCCGTACGAGTGGGGCACCGGTCCTGCCGAACCGGTGGAGATGCCCCCCGCTCTGGTCACCACTTGCCTGCCCCCACCAGAGCCCGAGACGCCGTGCGCCGGCCAAATCACCACCACCGAGACGAGGGGCATCTCCCACCCCGAACGCCTGCTCACCGCGCACCTGGACGCCGTCCGCAACGCCCCCGAGGGACGCCGAAGAACGACCCTCTACGGCGCCGCCCGAGGTGTCGCGCGGATGGTCGCTGCCGGTGCGATCAACCACGCCGACGCCATCGCCGCACTGACCGACGTGGGGCAGCAAGCCGAGCAAACCGCCCGCGACATCCGAGCCGCCATCACCGGTGGCTTCCGTGACGAAGGGATCGCCGCATGACCACCCCCACCGACACCACACTCGACCTGGTCGACGGTGCCGAGCTGCTCGACGACGTGGCCGCAACCATCACGCGCTACGTCGTACTGCCCAGCGACGCCGCCTTGACCGCCGTCGTGCTGTGGATCGCCGCCACCCACGCCGTCCCGGCCTGGAACTGCGCCCCCCGGCTGGTGATCCGTGCACCGGAGAAGCGGTGCGGGAAGTCGCGGCTGCTGGACATGGCCGACGGCATGGTCCACCGGCCGCTGATGACCACCAACGCATCCCCGTCAGCGGTCTACCGGTCCATCGGCATGGCACCGAGTGATCCGCCGACGCTGCTGATCGACGAGGCCGACACGATCTTTGGCCCGAAGGCGGGCGACAACGAGGACCTGCGCGGACTGCTCAACGCCGGTCACCAGCGGGGCCGTCCGACACTGCGCTACGACGCCGGTAGCCGCAACGTGGAGCGGATCGAGACGTTCGCCATGGCCGCGCTCGCAGGGATCGGGACCATGCCGGACACGATCGAGGACCGGGCCGCGGTGATCCGGATGCGCCGCCGCGCGGCCGGTGAGACCGTCCAGCCGTACCGGGTACGGCGGGACGGGCCGGTGCTGGCCGACCTGCGCGACCGACTCCACGCGTGGGTCACCGCGCACCTTGACGATCTGACCAACGCGGCCCCGGCGATGCCGCTGGAAGATCGCGCGGCCGACACCTGGGAACCCCTGATCGCCCTGGCCGACCTCGCCGGTGGGCGCTGGCCAGCCGACGCCCGTCAGGCCGCGCTGCTGCTGCTGGCTGAGCTGCACGACTCCACCGAGGTGTCCCAGTCGGTGCGGCTGCTGATCGACTGCCGAACCGCGTTCGGGGAAGCCCACGCGCTGCCGTCAGCCGTGATCGTCCAGCGGCTGCGGGCCGACGACGAATCACCCTGGCAGGAGGTGCCCGCTCCCGGTGGGCTCACCGTGCGGCGGTTGGCCGCGCTGCTGCGCGAGTACGACATCACCCCCAAGAATCGGCGCTGGCAAGACGGCACCCAGTCCAAGGGATACGCCCGCGACGACTTCGCCGACGCCTGGTCAAGGTACTGCCCCGAACCGGCCGAAACCGGCTCTGCGGGGGGAACCGTCACGAACCGTCCCAACCGTCCCATCGCAGGTCACGCCGGGGACGGATCGGTCCCGTGGGACGGATCGAACCGTCCCAACGATCCATCCGTCCCCGCTCTGACCTGGGCGGGGACGGTTGGGACGGATGGGACGGATCACCCGCACGAACCCGCACAAGCCACCTGCATCCGTTGCCGACAGCCCCTGTCGTACGACGACGGCAGCCAGACACACCCCAACTGCGCATGAGCGAACGCGACCGACTGACCGAAGGAGATCTCTTCCCGATGAGCATCGCTGAAGACTCGATCACCACCGCCGCGCCGCTATTGCTGACCGTGGAGCAGACCGCGCAGCAGCTCGGCATCGGGCGGACAACCGTGTTCGCTCTGCTGAAGTCGGGCGAACTCGAATCGATCCCGCTTGGTCGCCTGCGGCGGATCCCAGCGGAGTGCATCACCGAATACATCGATCGTCTCCGGGCTGCTGCCCGAGACAACCGACAGGCCGCCTAGGAGGGAGACCGAATGAGCGAAGAGAAGGCGAAGCGCCACAAGAATCCTGACGGCCGGTCGTCGATCTACCTCGGTTCGGATGGTTACTGGCACGGCCGCGTCACCATGGGCGTAAAGGACGATGGGACGCCTGACCGGCCACACGTGAAGCGCAGGCGCAAAGAAGACGTGGTGGCACGCGTAAAGGAGCTGGAGAAGCAGCGCGACAGCGGCAAGGTTCGCCGGGCCGGACCGAAGAAGTGGACGGTTGCAGAATGGCTTACGCATTGGTTGACGATCGCTAGGCCGACGCTGCGGGATGGCGCGTACGACGCCTATGAAGTCGCCGTGCGGGTCCATCTCATTCCCGGCCTCGGAGCACACAAGCTGAACAAGCTGCTGCCTGAGCACCTGGAACGCTTCTACACGAAGATGCAGGACAACGGATCGAGCGCCGGCACAGCTCACCAGGCGCACCGGACCATTCGGAGAGCGCTGGGAGAAGCCGAGAAGCGCGGTGCGCTGACCGCGGATAACCCTGCCGAGCTGGCGATTCCGCCGCGCCTCGACCTGGAGGAAGAGGACGAGATCGAGCCGTACACCGTGGACGAGATCAAGGCGATCTTGGCTGAGGCGAACAAGCATCGGAACAGTGCGCGGTGGGCAATCGCCTTGGCGCTCGGACTGCGCCAGGGCGAGGCGCTCGGGCTGAGGTGGTCGGACATCGACATGAAGACCGGAGTTCTGCGGGTGCGACGGAGCCTGAATCGGCCGAAGTACAAGCACGGCTGCGACGAGAAACCGTGCGGCCGCAAACCCGGATTCTGTCCGAAGCGCCAGAAGGCCAGGCCGGACACAGCGCCGACGAAATCGCGGGCCGGTCGCCGGACGATCGGCCTACCGAAGGAGCTGACGAAGGTTCTACAGCAGCATTGGAAGGAGCAGGCCGCCGAGAGGACGCGTGCGCGCCAGCTCTGGAAGGACGAGGGCTGGGTGTTCGCCAAGCGAACCGGAGAGGCGCTCAGCCCGAACATGGACTACCGGGAGTGGAAGGCGATGCTGGCTGCTGCCGGGATTCGTGACGGCCGACTACACGATGCCCGGCACACGGCCGCGACGGTCCTGCTGCTGCTCGGCGTACCCGAGCGGGCCGTCATGGACGTGATGGGTTGGTCCTCGTCATCGATGGTCAAGCGGTACCAGCACGTCACTGCGCCGGTCCGAATGGACATTGCCGAACGTGTCGGCGGACTGCTGTGGGCGGCCACCGAGGCGGGGGAGGACGACGACCCGGACGAGGCGGCCGGTGGGGTTCTCGTGCCTGCCTGAGTGGGCTGTTGAGACCCTCGTTGAGACCCTGGGACGAGAAGAGGGGCCGGACGCTGAGCGTCCGGCCCCTCTGTAGTTCGTCCCTCCGGAGGTTGGAACCACGCTCTGACCTGCGGATTCTTCACTCTGGGGGAGTGGCGGAGGATACGAGATTCGAACTCGTGAGGGGTTGCCCCCAACACGCTTTCCAAGCGTGCGCCCTAGGCCTCTAGGCGAATCCTCCAAGCGGAGAGGATACGCGAGACGGCTCGGGAACCTGAAATCGGGGCGTGAACCTGGTGGGGCCGTCGCGCGACTGTGCTTGTAGGAGGTGAGCGTGGAGCGGGAGTGGGTGGCGGTGGTGGTGCGGGCGCAGGTGGGGGACCGGGAGGCGGTGGCCGAGCTGGTGCGGGGGTGGCACGAGCCGGTGTGGGGCTACGTACGGCGCATGCTCGGCCGGGACGACGTGGCCGATGACGTGTCGCAGGAGGTATGGCTGGCGGTCGTGCGGGGGCTGCCGCGGTTGAGGGAGCCGGAGCGGTTCGCCGCCTGGCTGTTCACCATCGCCCGCCGCAGCGTCGTCAACCAACTCCGGGGCCAGTACGCCGTCAAGACGCCGTACGTCGACCAACCGCGGCAGACGGACGACGAGCCGGACCCGGCGGAGCAGGTGGTCGACAGAGTCGACGTACGGCGGCTGGTCGATCGGGTGCCTGTGGTCGAGCGGGAGGTGCTGGTGCTGTTTCACCTAGAGGACCTGAGTCTCGAGGAGTGCGCCGACGTGCTCGGCGTACCTGTCGGAACGGTGAAGTCCCGCCTCCACCGAGCGCGGCGGATGCTGCGGGAAGGAGCGGAGTCGTGATCTCGGCAGAGCAGACGATCGCGGGACTGCAGGACGCCCTGTCGTTGCGGCGACGGATCCGGTCCCTGGTGCAACTGACCGGCGCGGCGGCGGTGGTCACGCTCGTCACGATCCTCTGGTTGACCGAGGACGGCCTCCCGGTCCGGGCACAGGTCGGTTTCGCCGCCATCGTCCTCACCGGACTGCTGACCATGCTCGGAGCGGCCCGCGCGCTCCGCCGCCGCGGCCACCTCTTCGCGCGGGATCGCGTCATCGCCGGCTGGATCGCGGCCGGCTTCGCTGTCCTGCTCGCGGTGGGGCTGGCGCTCGCCGGCCGCGGCCTGCTCGGCCTGCCGATCGCGATCGCGGCGCTCGGATTCCTGACATTCACCTGGCACACCAGAAGGCGATTGGAGCAACGAGGATGAAACCGATCGGTCCCTTGGCGATTGCGCTGCGACGGTTCGGCACGAAGCGTGGAGCCGTCGTGGTCGCGGCGGCGCTAATTCTGCTGCTGGTGATCGGCCTGCTCATCTAGGGTCGGCGGGATGGACGCAGCGCCGGACCCGAACGTCGTACGCCCGATGCCCGACGTCGAACGGGTGGTGTTGCTGAAGGGCGTGGTCAAGTCGCCGCTGATCGAGGTCGGCGACTACTCGTACTACGACGACCCCGACGACCCGTCCGCGTTCGAGACCAGGAACGTGCTGTATCACTACGGCCCCGAGCGGCTCCGCATCGGCAAGTACTGCGCGCTCGGTGAGGGCACGACGTTCATCATGAACGGCGCCAACCACCGGATGGACGGACCGTCGACGTTCCCGTTCCCGATCATGGGCGGCGGCTGGGCGGAGCACTTCGACCTGATCACCGGGCTGCCGGGCCGCGGCGACACGGTGGTCGGGAACGACGTCTGGTTCGGGTACCGCAGCCTGGTGATGCCCGGCGTGACGATCGGGGACGGCGCGATCATCGCGTCCGGTGCGGTCGTGGTGGACGACGTACCGCCGTACGGGATCGTCGGCGGCAACCCGGCGAAGCTGATCCGCACCAGATTCCCGGCAGGCGACGTTGAGCGCCTGCTGAGGATCGCCTGGTGGGACTGGCCCGTCGAGCGAGTCACCGCGAAGGTCCGCGCCATCATGTCCGGCACCATCGACGACCTCGAGGCGTGATGCGGGCTACCCCAGTAGTGTGCTCGCCAGTGCGCGCCACTGCTCGACCGGCTGCGGTCCAGTGACGCCAGTGATGACGTTGACGGCCACATGGTCGGCGCCGGCGTCCAGATGCTCGCTCAGCTTGGCCTTGATGTCCGCCGGCGTACCCCACGCGGCCAGTGCGTCGACCATGTGATCCGGCAGCTCGGCCTGCTCCTTCGCACTGAACCCCTGCCGCTCGAGTGAGGCGGCGTACCCAGGCAGTCGTGGGAAGAAGCCGATCGTGTTGCGCGCGATCGCCCGCGCCCGCTCCGCGTCGGTCTCCACGACGACCAGATGGCTGACCGCGAGCAGCTTGTCCGGGCCGAGCACCTTCCGCGCCTCGGCGGAGTACGACGGCGCGATCAGGAACGGGTACGCACCGGCCGACCGGTCCCGGGCCAGCCCGAGCATCCGCGGCCCGAGCGCGGCGAGCAGCCGGCGCTCTTCCGGTACGGCGTCCAGCGTGTCGAGGTAGGCGTTGAGTGTCGCGATCGGCTTGGGCCCGCGCGCACCACCGAGGCCCACCGTGAACCGGCCCGGCGCGGACGCTTCCAGCGCGGCGTACGTCGTACTGACGTCCTCGGCGCCGTACTCGTCGACCGAGAGGATGCCGCTGACGAACTTGATCGACGAGGTCGCACCGACCAGGTCGACGATGGTCTGGAGCCCGGGCAGCGGGCCGCCGGACAACCAGATCGCGGGATAGCCGAGCTCCTCGGCCGCAGCGGCGGCGGCCACCGACTCGGGGCTGCTGGTCAGGCCTGTGGTGATCCCGAACGGACCGAATTGATGATTCGTCACGTAACCAGCGTAGGCCGCTCGATTTCGGACCGCACGCGGGCATCACGTACACTTCTGGCTGGTTCCCCGCGTGGCGGTATCTCGCCCAACTCCCCCAGGGCCGGAAGGCAGCAAGGGTAAGTGAGCTCTTCCGGGTGCGCGGGGAATCCTCATGTCTAGGCTGGTCCGGAACCCCAGACATTCGAGGAGCCCGATGAGCGCGGAACGCCGCTACCTGCAGGAACTGATCATCGCCGAGCTCGGCGTCCCCGCATCGTTCGACGCGGACACCGAGATCGAGCGCCGGATCGAGTTCCTCGCCGACCAGCTCCGGCGGACCGGCGCGACGTCGTACGTGCTGGGCATCAGCGGCGGCGTCGACTCCGCTACGGCGGGACGCCTCTGCCAGCTCGCGGTCGAGCGGGTCCGGGCCGAGGGCGGTCAGGCGACGTTCGTCGCGATGCGGCTCCCGTACGGCGTCCAGGTGGACGAGGCGGACGCACAGCGCTCGCTGGAGTTCATCAAGCCGGACGACACGCTCTCGGTGGACGTGAAGCCGGCCACGGACGCGCTGGTCGAGTCGGTCCGGCACGCGGGTCTCGGCGAGCGCGAGGACTTCCACACCGGCAACATCAAGGCCCGGCAGCGGATGATCGCGCAGTACTTGGTCGCCGGCGCCCGCGGTGGGCTCGTCGTCGGCACCGACCACGCCGCGGAGGCGGTGATGGGCTTCTACACCAAGTACGGCGACGGCGCCTGCGACCTCACGCCGTTGTCGGGACTGACCAAGCGCCGGGTCCGCGCGATCGCCACCCGCCTGGGTGCGTCGGACGAGCTCACCGGCAAGGTCCCGACCGCCGACCTGGAGACCAACAAGCCCGGCCTCCCGGACGAGGTCGCCCTCGGCGTCACGTACGACGAGATCGACGACTTCCTCGAGGGCCGCGAAGTCAGCGAGAAGGCCGCGGCCACGATCATCGCCACCCACCGCCGCACCGCCCACAAACGCGCCGTACCCCTCGCGGTCTGATCCGGCCTCAGCCGACCTGCGGTAGCTGACGAACACGGTCGGCCAGGCGGTCCAATCGGACGGCTGCGATACCGCGGTAGGCGGTCCGTAGGAGGGTCGCGAGCGGTCCGGCCTGCGTGAAGTCGTGTCCGACCAGTCCGGACTCGCCGATGGTCCAGGTCCCGGACTCGCGGAAGCCCGGGACCTCCCACCGCAACTCGATCCGGTCGGCCTCGATCACCGCGTACTCCAGCCGACCGCTGAGGCCCGGCCGGACACGGAGGGCGTAACGCTGTCCCACTGCGGGCTGGGCCGGCCCGTCGACGCTGAGGAAGGCCTCGTTCCACAAGGGCAGCGCGCGGGGGTCGAGGAGTACGGCGCGGATCCGGTTCGGGGTGGCCGGGATGACCATGGTCGCTTGCTCCATGTCAGCTGTCCTTGACGGCCGCGCGGCGGCGAGCGAGGGCCTCGCCGGCGGGGAATGCGGCGGCCAGCGCGCGGAGGGTTTCGATGGTTTGGTCGACAGGCTGACCGGCGATGCGCTCGTCGATCGCTTCGTGCAGAACATTCTCCGCGGCGACGATCCGCCGGCTGACCTTTCGACCTTCGGCGGTGAGGCTGAGAGTGAGGTAGCGGCGGTCCACTGGATCGGTGTCGCGCTGGATCAGTCCTTGGGTCACCAGCCGGTCGACCAGCCGGCTCGGGCTGTTGCCGGTCTCGCAGACCAGCAGACCGCCGAGAGCGTTGAGGGTCAGCGGGCCGTGGTCGCGGAGGACGCGCAGCACCTCGGCTTGCGAGGGGGTCACCCCGATCTCCCGCAGTTCGGCGGCCAGCAACCGGTTCCCTTCGCGCTGGATGGCGAGGATCAGGTACCGCAGCTCCTCCGCGGCTCTCATCGTGCCCCTGCCGTCGCCAGCGCCGACGTCGCGGCTGGATCGTGTGCGGCCAGAACGACGAGGCCGGGGTGGGCCGCGCGCAATTCATTGACCTGGGCAACGGTTTGGCGCAGGGCCGGGCGGGAGCCGACCCCAGGGATGTCGCCCGCCGCCAGCAGTTCGGCGTCGTAGGTGAGATCTCCGACCATCAGCAGCGGAGGTGCGTCCGGACGCCGTACCAGCAAGGACAGTGAGCCAGGGGTGTGGCCGGGCGTCGGCAGCAGGACCAGGCTGCCGTCGCCGAACAGGTCGTGCCCGCTGCTGAACGGCGACACACTCGGGTCACCGAGGGGCTCCGGCCGGACGAGTTCCCATCGCAGGCCGGGCAGTTCGATGTGCCGGCGGAGGAAGCCGCGGGCGGCCGCCAGCGGCCGGCGCATCGACCTCCACTCTGGCTCGCTGATCACGATGCGGGCCCGCGTCAGTTCGGGCAGCCCGCCGATGTGGTCCTGGTGGAGATGTGACAGGACCGCGGTGTGGACGTCGCGGATGTCGTACCCGTTCGCCGCGAGTTGCCGCGTCAGCGTCTGCTCCGGCCCGATCTCGAACTTCGCCAGCCGGTCGTAGACCAGGCCGTTCAGGCCGCCGGGGAAGTAGCCGGCGTCGGTGACCGACGCACGGTCCTGGCCGGTGTCGAACAGCACCAGGCCCTCGGAGTGCTCGACGACGTACGCGTTGATCGGGCGCGGGGCCGTCCATTGTCGCGAGGTTGCCAGCCAGACGTAGGTGTTCTTCTTGGTCGGCCCGACGTGCTCGGGCCGGATCTGAACGGTGCCGGTGCGCACCACGGACACTCGGGAGATGGTCGTCATGGGTAATACATTACACGACATGTATGTCGTGTCATCTGTCTGTCCAGAATGCGTGAAGAGTGCGTGAGAAAGTCCGGATGAGGTCATGGTCAAGGCGTCGTCGCGGCTGGCAGAGTGTCGGCATGAAGGGTCTGATGCAGAACTACCAGCTGTCCCTGGACGCCATCTTTCGCCGGGCTGAGCAGTTCTACCCGGACAAGATCGTCTACACCGGCGGTCCGGCGCCGTCGAGACTGACGTACGCCGAGTGGGCCGCGCGGACCAGGCGACTGGGCGGCGTGCTGAAAGCCCTCGGGATCAGCGCGGACGGCCGGGTGGCGACCTTCGCGTGGAACTCGGGGCGGCACCTCGAGCTGTACTTCGGTGCGCCCTGCACCGGCCGGGTCCTGCACACGCTGAACATCAGGCTCTTCCCCGACCAGGTCGTCTACATCGCGAACCACGCGGAGGACGAGGTCGTCTTCGTCGACCGTTCGCTGCTCGGGCTCTTCCTGCCGCTGCTCGATCGGCTGCCGCTGGTCAGACATGTCGTCGTGATGGACGACCTGCCGGCCGGCGCGCCCCGGGCGGAGGTGCCCGACGATCCCCGGTTCCACGACTACGAGGAGTTGCTGGCCGCTGCGGACCCGGTCGAGTTCCACGTCGACGACGAGAACCAGGCGGCCGCGATGTGCTACACGAGCGGTACGACGGGACATCCGAAGGGCGTGGTGTACTCACACCGATCCACCTGGCTGCACTCCATCGGCGTACTGACCAACGCCGGGATCGGCCTGACGGAGACGGACACGGTGATGCCAGTCGTGCCGATGTTCCACGCGAACGCGTGGGGGCTTGCGCACGCGGCGCCCATGGCCGGTGCCTCGCTGGTGTTCCCGGGGCCGGACATGAGTCCGCAGGGGATTCTCAAACTCTTGCAGGAGCAGGAGGTGACGCTGGCGGCCGGCGTGCCGACGATCTGGCAGGGGTTGTTGCCGCTGCTGGACGGGGTCGAGTTGCCGAAGCTGCGGCGGGTGCCTTGTGGCGGGTCCGCCGTACCGATGGCCTTGTCGGAGGCGTTCCGGGAGAAGCTCGGGCGACCGATTCTGCAGGCGTGGGGGATGACCGAGACCAGCCCGGTGGCGACGGCGGCGCACGTGCCGGCTCGGTACGAGGAGTTGCCCGAGGACCAGAAGGCGCGGTTGCGGGCTCGGCAAGGGCAGCCGCTGCCCGGTGTCGAGGTGCGAATCGTCGAGCCCGGGTCGATCACGCCGTTGCCGTGGGACGACGAGGCGACGGGTGAGCTGCAGGTGCGTGGGCCGTGGATCGCGGCGGACTACTACCGGCCCGACGCGGGGGTCCAGCTGAGCACGGAAGACGGCTGGATGAAGACCGGCGACGTGGCGGCGATCGACCAGTTCGGCTCGGTGCGACTGGTGGACCGCACCAAGGACCTGGTGAAGTCCGGTGGTGAGTGGATCAGCTCGGTCGAGCTGGAGAACCTGCTGATGGCCCACCCGGCGGTCAAGGAGGCCGCTGTGATCGGTGTGCCGCACCCGAAGTGGGACGAGCGCCCGCTGGCCTGCGTCGTTCTCGCCGAAGGCGAAACCGCCACGGCCGAAGAGATCCTGGAGTACCTGCGCCCGCGGGTGGCCAAGTGGTGGCTCCCCGATGCCGTCGAGTTCATCGAGGAGGTCCCCAAGACCTCTGTCGGCAAGTTCTCCAAGAAGGACCTGCGCACGCGGTTCGCCGACTACCACCTGGAGGAGTAGCGCCTGCGCCCGCCCGGGTCAGAGCGGGAGGGTGTGCGAGCGGTTGAGGAGGGATTGCATCGCCTGGTGAAAGGTGGTGCGTTGGCGGATGGTCCAACCGGTGGTCAGGTGGTCGAACACCTCCTCCTGCCACTGGTGCGCGTGGTCAAGCATGTCGAGGCCGGCTTGGGTGACGGTGACGTGGCAGCGTCGGGTGTAGGCCAGTTCGAGCGCCGACTTGAGATCCGGAAGCCGAAGCGCTGCCGAGACCTGCTCGCCGGTGACTCTGAACAGCGTCGCCACCAGGGTAGGGGACGTGCTCCCGGGCCACGTAGCGTCCTGTTCGACCACCATGAGCCGCTCACTGACCGGATGCCACGACCTCGGCACGAGCCGGATCCCCGATCGCCCGACCCAGTGCGCGTGCCATCGGTTGACTGCTACTTCCAGGGCAGACTCCATACGGCCAATTGCATGCGATTCGCATAGATCTCAGGCGAAGTCCGCGCCGAAGTGCCGCTGCAGATGGTCGAGCGTTGCCTGGACGAGCTCCGCCGGCCAGCGCTCGCCGGTCTGCTCGGCCAGCGCGCACCCGCGGCGGATGAAGTCGCGCACGATGTACCGATTGGCGTCGAGGATGTCGGCCCGATCGGTGCCAGCGGCCGGGATTGCTTCGAGGACAGCGCGCTGCTCCTTGGACAGCAACGCGTTGAGGCGTTTCGCTCCACTGGTACGGCGTACTCCTCGCTCAGCCAGCATCAGCGCGATGAGCTGGTCGCGGAGGACACCGACGCCCTGGTTGGCCACGATGCGCTCGTCGCGCCCGAGCACTGTGACGAGGTTGCCGAGGAAGTAGAAGAACAGATTCACGGTCTGCTCGGGCCAGTACGGCGTACCAGGACGACCGCCCGTCGCCGGCTGGTCGCCATCGGGGAACAGCGTGCCGTCCCGGTCGAACAGCACCCGGACTCCGTCGTACTGGAAGCGATCGAAAGCAGCCAGCGGATGGATGACGAGGTCGACGTGCAACCAGTCGAGCGTGATCGCGAGACCGGCGCCCACCAGCCCCGGGATCTGGTCGACGAGAACGGTCGGTCCGGTGATGGACCGCAGTACGTCGGCCCAGTGCTCCGCGAACCAGTCCATGGTGTCGTCGGCAACGACCAGGTGGACGTCGACGTCGCTGAACCTGTCTGCCTGGCCGGTGCCGTAGCTGCCGATCAGGTAGACGGCGAGAATACGTTCGTCGGCGGGGAGTACGGCGCGGGCGCGCTCGATGACCTGCTGCTGCCTGTCGTCTCCGATCGTCACCCGCGCCAGCGTACTTACTCGCCGTACAACGGCAGCCCGTGGTAATCGGCCCAACCGGAAGTCGACCGGATCGCCGAACGTGCCGGGCACCTTGCCGGGTCCGCGGATGACGGTTGCGGTCCCGGCGGCGTGGCCGACGGAGTACAGGTAACCCGCGCCGGTGCCCTTGTCGATGCCGAGCAGCAGCGTCCCAGACTGACCGCAGCGGCTGCCGATCAGCGACTCGAAGCCTTGCCACGTGGAGCTGCGGACCACCTTCACCACCGGGCGCATCGGCGACGTCAACGGGATCCGCACGGTGTAGAGCGCCCCGCCACGGGTCGTCATCAGCAGCGTGTCGTAGGTGCTAGTCCGGCTGAGCAGTGCCATCGCCTTCACAGCGCCGAAGCCCGGGTACGACGCCGCCCGGTAGACCGCGCCTTGAGTGGGACGGTTCTCGATCGTCCAGCGGTACAGCGTGCCATCTTCGCGCAGCGCGTACAGTCGCTCGGTGGCGCCGGCGGGGTCCGATGCGACCCGCTGTGAACTGCTGAGCGCCACGAACGGGTCCCAGCCGCCGCCGATCCGGTCCAGGAGGACCTCGTACGGCCGGTCGGTGACCTGTGGTTGCCGCCAGCGGTTACTGAGCCGGCATCAATCTGGCATGCGGCCGCTGTGGCGGCAGAGGGTCGGCGGGCGTCCGTCGTACTTGCCGAGCTCGAGACGGCTGTGCCCGCAAGCAGCGTGGCGGCAGCGGCGGCGCTGATGACGCGCGACGGCGCGTGCGACGCCGTATGTCGAAACCTTGTCCTGTCATGGTCCCCTGGATGTTTCGTCGTACGGGTACGACTCCTGGGCCGGGGGCAAAGTTGTACCTGACCGGGCGCGGGGAGGATTTGTCGGCGAGCGGCGCTAGGGTTGCGGGCGTGGAAGCACCCCTTGCGTTGTACCGCCGGTATCGCCCGGAGACGTTCGCCGAGGTGATCGGGCAGGACCATGTCACCGCCCCGCTGCGCAACGCGTTGAGCAACAACCGGGTCAACCACGCCTACCTGTTCTCCGGCCCGCGCGGGTGTGGCAAGACCACCAGCGCCCGGATCCTGGCCCGCGCGATCAACTGCGAGAAGGGCCCGATCGCCGAGCCCTGCGGGGTGTGCAAGTCGTGCACCGACCTGGCCCGCGGCGGCCCCGGCAGCATCGACGTGATCGAGATCGATGCGGCCTCGCACGGTGGTGTCGACGACGCGCGGGACCTGCGTGAGCGGGCGTTCTTCGCGCCGGTGGAGAGCCGCTACAAGATCTACATCATCGACGAGGCGCATATGGTGACCACGCAGGGCTTCAACGCCCTGCTGAAGCTGGTCGAGGAGCCGCCGCCGCACCTGAAGTTCATCTTCGCCACGACCGAGCCGGACAAGGTGATCGGGACGATCCGGTCCCGGACCCACCACTACCCGTTCCGACTGGTCCCGCCGAAGGTGCTCGGCGACTACATGGCCTCGCTGTGCGAGTCCGAGGGCGTCGCGATCGAGCCGGCCGCGCTGCCGCTGGTCGTGCGGGCCGGCGCCGGGTCGGTCCGGGACTCGCTGAGTGTGCTCGACCAGCTGATCGGTGGCGCGGGACCGGACGGCGTCACGTACGAGCTGGCCGTCGCGCTGCTCGGGTTCACGCCGGACTCACTGCTCGACGCGTGCGTGGACGGATTCGCGGCGCACGACAGCAAAGCCGTGTTCGAGACGATCGAGAAGGTCATCGAGACCGGCCAGGACCCGAAGCGGTTCGCCGAGGACCTCTTGCGGCGGCTGCGTGATCTTGTGGTGCTGTCCGCCGTACCGAATGCCATCCTGTCCGGTCTGATCGAGGCTGCTGAGGACCAGGGCGAGCGACTGCAGACGCAGGCCGCCGGGATCGGGGCGGCAGAGCTGACGCGTGCGGCGGACATCGTCGCGGCCGGTCTGCTGGAGATGCGCGGGGCGACGGCGCCTCGGCTGCAGCTGGAGCTCATCTGCGCCAAGGTGCTGCTGCCGGGCGCCGACGACTCCACCAACGGCATCCAGGCCCGACTCGACCGCATGGAACGCCGCCTCACCATCGGAGCCCCCGCCGGCACCCAACCAGCCGAATACGCCCCGGCCCCAGGCCCAGATGCCGCCACGAGCCGAGCCGCAGCCCGAGCCGCGGCCGGCGGCGCTGCTGAGGCGCCGAGCGCCGAAGGCGTGGCGGCAACCGCTGGGGCTCAAGGCAACGCTGCGGCCAGCGGGAGTGGTACGGCGGGTCCGAGCGGCGACCGCGGCGTCGCAGATGCCGCGCGACCAGCAGATGCCGCCTCGGCACGAACAGGCTCCTGGTCAGACGCACCCTCTGCACCCGCACCTTCATCGCAACCCGCCCCCGCGTCGCCCCCTCCGAGCACGTCACCCGCTCCGGGCGCTTCGTCCGCCCCAGCTGCGGGCAGTGCGGCTGCTCCGGTAGGTGGCACCGGTTCGGCTGGGGCTGGCGGTGGGGTGCCGGCGGTCGGTGCGGCGGCGGCTCCGTCTGCGGGGGCTGTGGGATTGGCGGACATCCGGCGCTTGTGGCCTGAGGTCCTCGAGGCGGTGAAGAGCAAGCGCCGCTTCGCCTGGATCATGCTCAGCCAGAACGCACAGGTCGTCGCTATCGACGACCAGACCCTGACCCTAGGCCTGGTGAACTCCGGCGCCCGCGACAGCTTCGCCCGCTCCGGCAGCGACGAGATCCTCCGCCAGGCCATGATCGACACCATCGGCCTCAACCGCCGCGTAGAAGCCGTAGTAGACCCCTCCACCGACCCAGGCCCCACCGGCGGCCAAGCCGCCCCCCGCCCCACCGGCCCCCAAGGCGGCGCCCCACAGGGCGCTCCCGGCGGCAGCCCGCACGGCGTCCCCGGCGGCGGAGCGCAAGGCGGTGCCCCGAGCGGCGGTCCACAGGGCGGCCCCGGCGGTGATGCGCAGGCTGGCGGCCCAAGCGCCGGCCTACACGGCCCCGGCGGTGGTTCGGAAGCTGGCGGTCCGGGCGTTGGTCCCCAGGGCGCCGGTCCCGGAGGCGGTGCGGCCGACGGCGGTACCGCGGGCGGTGGACCTCACGGCGGCGGTCCGGGCGTCGGAGCACCCGGCAGCCATGCGGGCGGCACAGGCGGCGGCGCTGCCGGCACGGCGGGCGGCTGGGGTGACGGCGGATCCGGCGGGCAAGGTGCCAGCGGGACGGGCCTAGCGGGTCCCGGAGCAGGTGGCGCGGCTAACGCCCTCGGCGGCGGTCCAACAGGACGGGGTGGAGTAGGACCGGGTGATGCCAGTTCGACCGGGCCAGGGACGAGCGGTGCCGGTTGGGGCGGGCCAGAGGCGAGCGGCGCCGGGGCTGGTGTTGCGGCAGCGGGAGGCCCCGCGGCTGGTGCTGGAGCGAACGTGACTTCGGCCGGTGGGCCGGCGGCGGGTGGACCTGCGGGCACCCAAGCGGCCGGCTCGGGTGGGCACGGTCCGGCGGCGAGCGGACCAGGTGGCGGCGCCGCGCAGGGGCTGTCCGCAGACCAGTCGGGCGGTACGTCGGCACGAGGTGCCGGCGGTGTTTCGGCGTCGGGGCCTGACCGGGCCGGCGGTGGTCCGGGGGCGGGCGGATCTGGGTCGGCACGGGCGGGTCAGTGGTCTGACGGGGCGGGTGCGGCCATCGCAGTACAGGAGCCGCCGGACGAGTACGAGGTACCGCCGGAGCCTGACCCGTGGGAGGACGGCCCGGTCCGGCGGCCAACCTCAGACGCAGGTCGACCGGCCGTACCAGCAACGTCAGCCACGCCGGACAGCGCGGCTGCGCGGGAGACGGCGGGGAGTAAGCGGCGGGCGGCGGAGGCGGCGGTGGCTGCTGAGCAGGCTCGGCGGGCGGCTGCGGCGTCGGTTGCTCCGGAGGTCCCGTTGACGCCTGAGGAGGAGGCGGACGCGATCGGCGAGGACGACGTGGTGCTGGAAGACGACTCCCGCTCCCACACCGACCTCCTCCGCGACACCCTCGGCGCCCAAATCATCACCGAGGAACCCAACAACTAGGCCCCGTCGAGGTACGTGATCGCCACGCCGACCTGCTCAGCGAGGCCCGCGGTGCGCTGATCGTGGCCGAGGAGCCGAACGACTAGGTCCTGTTGGGGTGTGTGGTCGTCGTACCGATCTGCTGGGCGACGCCGTCGGTGCGCAGACCATGACCCTGGAGCGCAGCAACCATCGGTGAGGTCGTGGTCGAGAGCTGGGAGGCCGCAGAGGCGCGTCTGACGGCGGGGTCCACGACCGGTCGCGGGTACGGCTCGGCTAGGTCTCGTCGAGGTAGGTGATTGACACGCCGGTCAGGAGGGTGTGGTCGGTGAGGATGTCGAGGGCTGCGACGTGGCCGGCGGCGATCGTGAAGAGTACGGCCGATGTTGGTGCGCCCTGGGTGAGGGCTACCGCGCCGAGGGCGCCGTTGAGGAGCGCCGGTCGAGTGATTTCGGCCAGTTGGGCGAAGGTTGCGGCGCCATCGGCTACCGCCTGCGGGCCCTGGAGGACGCCGGCCGGCCGAAGCGCGCCGTACGTGTGAACCACCACGTCCGGATCCAGCAGTCGGACCAACGTCTCGAGATCGCCGCCCCGAGCCGCAGCCAGGAACGCATGAACAATGGCCCGATCGGCCGCCGCAGGAGCTGGCGGCGCACCTCGGATGCGGCGTCGAGCGCGGCTGGCCAGCTGACGGGTCGCCGTCGGGGTGCGGCCGACGATAGGCGCGACGTCGTCGAACGGCACCTCGAACAGATCGTGCAGAACGAACGCCAGTCGCTCAGCCGGCGCAAGCGTCTCCAGTACGGCGACCAACGCAACGCCCACCGAATCCGCCAGCACCGCCTCGGCCTCCGGATCCGCCTCAGCCGCAAGCCCAACAGACTGAGACGGCAGCGGTTCCTCACGCAGCCTGCCCCGGTCGCGCAGCATGTTGAGGCAGATGCGCCCGACCACCGTCGTCAGCCAGCCGCCGAGGTTCTCCACCGTGGACGCGTCCGTGCGATGAAGCCGCAGCCAGGTCTCCTGTACGGCGTCGTCCGCCTCGCTCGCCGAGCCGAGGATCCGGTGCGCGACCGCACGCAGATGCTCACGGTGGTCCTCGAATCGAAGCATCAGCAGCTGGTCGTCGGGCAGCGGTTCCGGAAGCTCGCCTTGGGTCATCGGTCACGTTCCTTCGTCGCGTGGGGTCATTGCACTGACCCGTGAAACCGCGCCGATGTGACAACGGCGCCTTGTTCTGCTGGAGGAAACGACGATGGACCTGCGGATGAAGAACCCCGCGTTCGTGCTGCCGGACGGGATGAAAGGCATCCAGTACTTGCTCAAGGCCACCAATTCCGGAGGCGTGCCGCGGACGACGCTGGAGCTGATCGGACTGCGCGCCAGCCAGATCAACGGCTGCAGCGCCTGCGCGCTCGGGCACGTCCAGGAAGCGAAGAAGGCGGGTGAGACGGACGAGCGTCTGGCCGTGGTTGCGGCCTGGCGGCACGCGCCGTACTTCACCCCGGCCGAGCGAGCTGCGCTGGAGCTGACCGAGGTGGTGACGCGCTTGGCGGACCGCTCGGACGAGGGCGTCCCGGATGCCGTGTGGGCCGCCGCGGCGGAGCACTACGACGAGCGGCAGCTGTCCGCGATTCTCCTGATGATCGGCACGCTCAACCTCTTCAACCGCATCAACGTCACCATCCGCGAGCGGGCCGACCAGCCCAGCTGGCAGCAGCCCTGAGCGCCGAGAGTCCACTGGAAGTAGCGATGGACTGTCGGTGGGCGGTGGGAGATTGCGGGGTATGGCGTTTCAAGGGTGGACGGATGCGGCGTTCGACGTACTGGTCGATCTCGAAGGGGATCCGGGGCCGGCGCAGTTGGAGACGCATCGGGACGACCTGGAGCGTCATGTCCGCGGGCCGTTGCAGCAGCTCTGCGACGAGCTCAACGGGACGGGCGAGTTCGGCACGTTCTGGCTGAGCGGGCTGTCCGACCACGCGGCGGGGTGGCAGCAGTCGCGCGCGACGTGGTGGATCGCGCGGCGGATCCGAATCACGTTCACGTTCGACCTGGACGGGTTCACGCTCGGCGGGGGCTCGGCGAGCCCGGCCGGTGATCAGGTGACGCTGTTCCGGCAGATGGTCGACGCGGAGCCCAGCGGCAGCGAGCTCGACGCGGTTGTCAAGCGACTCGGCCGCAACGGGTACGACGTCATCGGTCCGATCGGCCGCCGTGTGCCGGCCCAGTTCGCACCGGATCACCCCCGCGCCGACCTGCTCCGCCGCCGCGCCGTCTACGCCGAGAAGCCTCTCGACACGACCGACGTCAAGCAGATCCGCAAGTCGCTGCGGCCGCTCGTGGAACTGACCACCTGGTACACGGACTACATCGCCCCGTCCGGCTGGGAACAGCCCTAGTCCACAACTCCACCCACACGCGGCGCCGGACGGCGGGGAGGGGCTTCCACAGGATCCACAGGGTTGTGGATAACTTTGTTCACAGGAGTGTGGACAAGCTGGGGAGACTGGTCGGTTTCTGGCGGGTGGGTGGGGTTGTCCGGGGGACCGGATAGGGTTGAGGCTCGGTAACAGGTAGCGGCTCGACGAGGAGATCGCGGTGTTCGACGGTGGCGGTGCTGGCGGCTTCGACATGTCCGACCTGCTCGCGCAGGCGCAGGCGATGCAGAACCAGCTGATGGAAGCCCAGGCCAACCTGGAGAGCCAGGAGATCGAGGGCTCGGCCGGTGGCGGGCTGGTGACCGCGCTGGTGTCCGGGACCGGCGAGCTGCTCAGCCTGAACATCAAGCCGGAGGCCGTCGACCCCGACGACACCGAGACGCTGGCCGACCTGGTCGTCGCCGCCGTGCGGGACGCCTCGGAGAACGCGAAGCAGGCCGCCGCGCAGGCGATGGGCCCGCTGGCCGGCGGGATTCCCGGATTCGGGTCCGAGGGACCCGGCTTCGGCGGTGGATCCTCGGCGCCGGCCGGCTTCACGCTGCCGGGCGCCCCGGGCATCACGAGCGGAAATACGACGAGCGCCGACGACGCCCCGGACGATGACACCCCCGGTCCGGGCACCTCCAGCACCGGCGGGCCGAGCGCGAGCGGGCCGAGCGCGAGCGGCTTCACCGCCGGCGCCGGGGAAGGCTCCGGTGCCGAGGGCTCTGGTGGGATCGGGTTCGCGAACCCGGGTGGCGGGGCCGGGCCTTCCGGTCGGGACTCGGGCTGACGTGTACGAGGGGGCCGTACAGGACCTCATCGACGAGCTCGGCCGGTTGCCCGGCGTCGGTCCGAAGTCCGCACAGCGCATCGCGTTCCACCTGCTGGCCGCCGACGAGACCGACGTACGACGGCTGGCGCACGTGCTCGTGCAGGTGAAGGAGAAGGTCAAGTTCTGCGAGATCTGCGGCAATGTCGCGGAGGACGTGCAGTGCCGGATCTGCCGTGACCCGCGCCGCGACCTGGCCCTGATCTGCGTGGTCGAGGAGGCCAAGGACGTGGTCGCGATCGAGCGGACCCGCGAGTTCCGCGGCCGCTACCACGTGCTCGGCGGGGCGATCTCGCCGATCGAGGGGATCGGGCCGGACGAGCTCCGGATCAAGGAGCTGATGCAGCGGCTGGCCAGTGGCGAGGTGACCGAGATCATCTTGGCCACCGACCCGAACCTCGAGGGTGAGGCGACCGCCACCTACCTGAGCCGGTTGCTCCGGCCCATGGGGTTGCGCGTCACCCGTTTGGCTAGTGGACTTCCAGTAGGCGGTGATCTCGAGTACGCCGACGAGGTCACCCTCGGACGGGCGTTTGAAGGGCGACGATCGATCGATGACTGAACCAACAGATATTGCGGAACGCGCGTTGGGCACCGACAACGAGGACCTGACCGAGTTCGCCGAGCAGATCGCCGACCAGGTGCGAAGTTTCCTGATCTCGGTCCGCGACATCGCGGCGCAGCCGGACGAGGACGGTGTCGACGAGGGGCTCGCCTCGCTGCCGTACCTGCTGCTCGAGGTGAGCCAGCTGCTGCTGGCCGGCGGCCGGCTCGGCGCGTTCGAGGACTTCGTGCCGGAGGAGCGCTTCGAGAGCGACGCCGGCCCGGACCCGGACCTGGACGCGATGCGGGACCGGCTGGCGGTCCTGTTCGAGGGCCTGGACGAGTACGCCGAGGTCTTCGACCCGTACGCCGCGCCGCCCGAGATCACCGTGAACCGGCTGTCCGACGACCTCACCGCGATCGCCACCGACCTCGTGCACGGCCTCGCGCACTACGAGGACGGCCGGATCATCGAGGCGCTGTGGTGGTGGCAGTTCTCCTACGTGTCCACGTGGGGAGCGGCGGCGAGCGCCGTACTGCGGGCCATCCAGTCGCTGATCGCGCACGACCGCCTCGAGCCGGCCCACGACGCCGAGACCGAGGCCACCGACCGTGAGCTCGTCGAGGTCGCCGAAGAGGCTGTCCAACGCCGCTGACGAGTTATCCACAGGCAAGCGCCTGACCGGCCCGCGATGGGGTCCTCAACAACTACGTTGAGGACCCCATCGCAGTCAGGAGGCCTGTGTGCACGAACAAATGGATGCCGGTGCATCCTTCACCACCACCCGGAGACGCCCGGTCGTCGTCGGGGTGATCACCGCCTTGCTTGCCTACGCGCTGCTGCCCCGCGGGTTCTCGTACGACCGGGAGACGTTCGAGGTCGCGCTGTTCCTGAACCTGGTGGGCTTGGTCTGCCTGGTCACGGCCGTGCGCAGCTGGCGGCTCGTCCTCCGGCGGCCAGCTGAGCTGCGGCTGACACCGGCGGGGTTGACCGTCAAGCGAAGCGGTCACGAGCTGAGTGTGCCGTGGCACGCGGTCGGCCAGATCCGCATCGACGGAGACCTCCGGCGGCCGTGGGTGGTGGCTTGGTTCGATCCCGGCCAGGAGCCGAGTGGCGTGCCGGCAGCGCGGCGGCGGGATGGGGCCTACCTGCTCTTCCCGGTCGGGCACGGGCAGTCGGTGGTGCGGCGCGGTCAGAAGTTGCGTGAGCTCCGCGCGGCGATCATCGGGTATGGGCGGCGTTGGGTCGACGAGGTCGTCTGAGGGCGGTTGGATGGGGTCGTGTCTGTTTACGAGCTGCTGGCGCGGATGCCTGATCTGCCGACCGTGAAGCGGGTCAGCCGGGCGTTGGCGGTGCTGGATCTTGTCCTGAACGACGTCGACGACCTGAACTACTTCTCGTTCGATGCGCGGTGGTCGGACCGTGAAGAGGCTGCGTTGATGCGGGACGGGTCGGGGGACGAGTACTCGATCGTGTTCTCGGCGGACGGGGCGTTCGGGTACGGGTTCGACCACGAGTCGCCGATGTCGCCGTACGTGAACGGGATGCGGGCCTGGCCGGGGCTCGTCGACGGGGTGCCGGAGGTGTTCCACGGGGCGCGGGACGACAAGGCTTTCTGGGAGCCGATGGGGGCGCCACGGGCGACGGTCGCGTTCTGGCGTACGGCGGCCGACACCGAGTGGCGCTGTGGTCCGGTCGAAGGGGTCGAGAAGGACGGCGCCGACGAGCTGTTCGAGGTGCTCGCGGATGGCCGGCCCGAGGCATACCTGACGTTCGCCGAGGACTACTACGAGGTGGCGCTCGACCTCGAGCCGATCCGGCACGTGTACGCGCTGATGCCGCTCACCGAGTACGTCGTCACGTCGCTCAACCGCCGGCGCCGGCTGCAGGACCTCGCCGAAGGGATCGCCGAGATCGGCTACCCGCGCTCCTGAACCCGGGTTAGCCTGACTCCCCGATGACAACACACCCTGGGGATCCGGCGACGATCGGGTCGTTCGCGATCGAGTCCCGGCTCGGCCGTGGCGCGATGGGTGCGGTGTACCTGGCGCGGTCGCCCGGCGGCCGGCTGGTCGCGGTCAAGGTGGTCCGCGACGAGCTCGCCGGTGACGACGGGTTCCGGGCCCGGTTCGCCCGGGAGATCGAGGCTGCTCGCCGGGTCAGTGGCGCGTTCACGGCGGCGGTCCTCGACGCAGACCCGGACGCGGAGCGCCCGTGGCTCGCGACCGAGTATCTGCCGGGACCGACGCTGCAGAAGGCGATCGACACGTCCGGTCCGTTGATGCCGGGCGGGGTCCGGTCACTCGCGGGTGGGCTGGCCGAGGCGCTGGTCGCCATCCACGCGTGTGGGCTGATCCATCGCGACCTCAAGCCGTCGAACATCGTGCTTACCGGCAACGGGCCGCGGGTGATCGACTTCGGCATCGCGCGGGCGCTGGAGGACGCGAGCCTGACGGCGACCGGGGTGGTGATCGGTACGCCGGGTTACCTGTCGCCTGAGCAGATCACGGGTACGGCGATCGGGCCGGCGAGCGACATGTTTGCGCTGGGCGCCGTACTGGTGTTCGCGGCGTCCGGTCGTGGTCCGTTCGCGACCGGCAACCCGGCGTCGCTGCTGCACCGGATCGTCAACGAGCAGCCGCACATCCCACCGCTGCCCGATCCACTCCAGGATCTCGTACGGCGTTGCCTGGCAAGAGACCCCGCCCACCGTCCAACCCCCCAGGAACTCCTCCACACCGCAGGCTCCCCAGCCAACACCGCATTACTAGTCCCACCCACCCCCACCAAACTCCTCCCAACCCCGACCGCCTCGCCGGAGCCGGCGCAGCATGCGGGAGCGCAGGAGGCGCCGGTCCAGCAGGTGGGAGGGCGGCAGGCGCACGTGGAGCATGCGGCCGGCCAGCCCGCCGCGGGGCGGAGTGGGGCTACCTTCGCTACCAGCAGGACGCGGCCGGTGATCATCGCCGTGCTCACCACGCTGCTCGCTGCCGGGTTCTGGCCGAAGGAGTCCTCGGCGCAAGACCCAGTCTCGGCCGTCATCGGCGTCACGGTGTCCGCGATCAGCCTGTACTTCGCGATCCGGCACTGGCGCCTGGTCCTCAGACGTCGCGTCGTCCTCCGCCTGACCCCAGAAGGCCTCTCCCTCGAACGCGGCTACCAGCAAGCCGCCGTACCTTGGTCAGCCGTGACCCGCCTCCGCCTGGTCGGCGACCTGAAACGCCCCTGGCTGATCGCCTGGCTGGACGCCGCACACCAATCCGCCCTCCCGACCCCACGACTCCGCCACCACGGCGGCCTGAAGCTCTACCCCGTCGCCCACGAACGCACCCCCAAACACCGCGCCCACCAAGTCAACGAGCTCCAAGCCGCCCTCAACTGGTACGCCGGCCGCCTCCACGACAATTCCTATTAGTCGGGCAACATCGGCACCGTCAGACCCTGGTCCCGGCCGAGCAGGATGCCGCGGGTGATCGCGTTCGTGCCGAACTTGTCCTTGACCGAGTCGAGGGCCGAGTCGAGCTCGTCGTTCGACGCCTTGTCGAACGGCAGGGCCAACTGCAGGGCCGCTTCGTTCTCCAGATTCCCCACCGAGATGCCGATCATCGTGATCCCCTGCGCGGTGATCAGCGGCCGGGCGGCCGAGAGCAACGCCCGCGCGGTGACCAGGATCGCCCGCGTCTGATCGGTTGCCTGGGGCAACGTATGTGACCGGGTCGCCCGGCTGAAGTCGTCGAACCGCAGCCGCAGCGTGACGGTCCGCCCGGCCCGCCCCGCCGTCCGCATCCGCCGTGTCACCCGATCGACCAGCCCGGCCAGCACGGCGTCCAGCGTCGCCGGCGACTTGGGCGACCGGCCCAGCGCCCGTTGCGAGCCGATCGACCGCCGCCGACGGCCGACCTCGATCGGCCGCGGGTCGCGGTTGTGTGCCAGCGCATGCAGATGTCGCCCCGACGCGCGCCCGAGCATCGCCACCAGCGCGGCCTCGGGCAACATCGCGACGTCGCCGACCTTGGTCAGTCCGCGGGTCCGCAGCTTCTCCGCGGTCACCTCACCCACGCCCCAGAGCCGCTCGACATCCAGCGGATGCAGGAACTCCAGCTCCCGCTCCGGCTGCACCTCCAGCAGCCCGTTCGGCTTCGCGACCCCGCTGGCCACCTTCGCCAGGAACTTCGTCCGCGCCACCCCGACCGTGATCGGCAGCCCGACCTGCGACATCACGTCCGCCCGCAGCCGCTGCGCGATCTCGAGCGGCGTCCCGGAGATCTTCCGCAGCCCGCCGACGTCGAGGAACGCCTCGTCGATCGACAGCCCTTCCACCAGCGGTGTGGTGTTCTCGAAGACCCGGAAGACGGCCTTGCTGGCCTCGGAGTACGCCGACATCCGCGGGTCGACCACGATCGCGCCAGGGCACCGGCGGAGCGCCTGCCCACCGTTCATCGCGGTCCGGACGCCGTACGCCTTCGCCTCGTAGCTGCAGGCCAGCACGACGCCGGCGCCGACGATCACCGGGCGGCCGCGCAGGCGCGGGTCGTCCCGCTGCTCGACCGACGCGTAGAACGCGTCCAGGTCGGCATGCAGGATGCTCGCCGTACCGTTCGACACGAACATATGTTCGCATACCCGCAGGCTGTCCGGATAGGGAGAATTCCCGAGGCGGCGAACCGGTTTGTCAGGACAGAATGCGCCCTATGGACCTGACGGCGTACCGCGATCTCTGGAAGACCCACGGTGTGATGGCATTGCTGGCGTCGGCCCTGATCGCGCGGATGCCGGTGATGGCGACGATGGTCCCGCTGGCCTACCTGGCCAAGGATGCCGCCGGCAACTTCGGCTGGGCCGGTGTGGTGGCCGGCGCCTACTCCATCGGTACGGCGATCGCCAGTGTCGTGTGGTCGCGCAGAGCCGACCGCAAGGGCGCGCGCTGGGTGCTGATCGGCACCGGGATGGCATGGGGCGTCCTGATGGCCGTCGTCGCCCTGCTGCCGGACAGCTGGTACCGGGCGCTGCCGATCGCAGCCGCTCTGGCCGGGATGTTCGTCGCGCCGGTCACCTCAGCGCTGCGGGCCAGCTGGCCGCGGCTGGTCCAGGGTGCGCGGCTGCGGGCGATCTACGCGCTGGACGCGACCGCGCAGGAGCTCCTGTTCGTCGTCGGCCCGATGGTCGGCGCGGTGATCGTCAGCTTCGCTAGCCCGCGTGCCGGTCTGCTGGCGTGTGCCGTGACCGCTGCGGCAGCCATCTGGTGGTTCGGCCTCAAGCAGCGGCCGGGCGCGCACCACGAGGAGAGCGACCAGCCCCGCCCGACCGCTCGCCAGTTGGTGTTCCACCGCCACCGGTTCGGGCTGCTCCTTGCCTTCGCCTGTCTGGTGACGGGCTTCGCATCGATGTCGCTCGGCATCGTCGCGTTCGCCGATGAACACGGCAACCGGCTGATCGCCGGCGTACTCGAGACGGTCGCCGCGCTCGGCAGCCTGATCGGCGGTCTGGTCGGCGGAGCACTGCCCGGCCGGCGCAACTCGTACGTCTGGCGCCGGATGCTCGCTATGACCGTGCTCGTCACCGGCTGTGTCTTCGCCACGTCATCAGTGGTCGCGTTGGCGCTGATGCTGTTCGCGGCCGGCTGCCTGATCGCTCCGACCGTCGGAGCGATCTACGAACGGCTGGGGGTGATGACTCCGGCCTCGGCACGGACCGAGATCTTCGGCTGGATGATCAGCGGCGGCATGATCGGCTCCGCGGTCGGTTCAGCCGTCGCCGGCGCCGTGGTCGAGGCCTTCGGCGTCCGCTACGCGTGGGTCCTGATGGCCGTGCTCGCGCTGCTGGCGACGCTGTCGGTGCTCCACGTCCCGCCCCACCGGCCGGCCGAGGCAGACCTGGAGGAAGTCGCGGTCGCCGCGTAGTCGACGCGGTAGTTCGCCTCCAGTACGCCGGAGTCGCCCGCGCACATCGAGATCAGTCGCAGCGCACGACGGTCCGGGAACAGCGGCGAGCCGAAGCCGGCCTGGACCGGTTGGATGAGCAAGGACACCTCGTCGATCAACCGCCAGCGCAGTAGCGACCGGACCAGTCGGACGCTGCCCACCACGTGCAGGTCGGCGCCAGGCACCTGCTTCAGCGCCCGCAGCACCCGGTGCGGGTCACCTTGCAACACCTCGGTGTGCGGCCGCGCGATCACCGGCCGGGACGCGATCACCAGTTTGCGCACCCGATCCAGCGGTACGGCGGCATCGTGGAAGCGCGCCACCGACGCGGCGTACTGCTCGAACGTGTTCCGCCCGAGCAACACCGTCTCGGCGCCTGTCGCCAGCCGATCGAGAGCCGGTTCCGCAAGCCAGTACTCCGGCCGGTCCACGATGCCGTCCTCCGACATCCACAACCGGGCCACGATGTTGCGCATCCACCACTCCTCTGGGTCTCCTTACCTACCCAGATGCACCGGCCGACCCGAAGGTTCAGCGGCGGCCGCGGTGGATCTCGGTCTCCAGGGCGTCCAAGCGGTTGATCCAGAACTTGCGGTAGCGGTCCAGCCAGCCGTCGATCTCGCGCAGCGGGCCGGGGTCGACGGCGTACAGCCGCCGGGTGCCGTCGATCGTGACGGTGGCGAAGCCGTTGTCCCGCAGCACCTTGAGGTGCTGGGAGACGGCCGGCTGGCTGATCCCGAACTCGTCGCCGATGGTGGCGGCGATACTGCCGGCCGGCAGTTCGCCGTCGGCCAGCAGTTCCAGGATCCGGCGCCGGACCGGGTCGCCGAGGATGTCGAACGCGTGCACGGGCCGAGTATTTCAGTGATGACTTATATGAACAAGGCCCGGTGCCGGCCGGACGCTTTCCGGCGGCTCCGGAGCGTCGCCGTGGAACCTTCCGGCGCCCCGGCGATCGGCCGGACGGGCGGCCCGGGTGCTGGTCAACGGGTAGGCAACGAACGAGTCACGGCTAGAATGAGGGCCCGAGACTACGCCTGGTGCAACGCCGCACGGCGTACCGCAACCAGTGGTTTGAGGAGACACCTGTGGGACGCGTCGTGCACAAGTACGGCGGTTCTTCGGTCGCCGATGCCGAGAGCATCAAGCGCGTGGCCCAACGGATCGTCGCGACGAAGAAGGCCGGGAACGACGTCGTGGTGGTCATTTCGGCCATGGGCGACACCACCGATGAACTGATGGACCTGGCCCAGCAGGTCTCCCCGCTGCCGCCGCCGCGCGAGCTCGACATGCTGCTCACCTCGGGTGAGCGGATCTCGGCCGCCCTGCTGGCGATGGCGATCGCGAACCTGGGCTACGAGGGCCGCTCGTTCACCGGGTCGCAGGCCGGCGTGATCACCACCTCGGCGCACGGCAACGCGCGCATCATCGACATCACGCCGGGCCGGATCGAGGAGGCCCTCGGCGAGGGCCACATCGCGATCGTGGCCGGGTTCCAGGGCGTCGCCCAGGACACCAAGGACATCACCACGATGGGCCGCGGCGCCTCCGACACCACCGCGGTCGCGCTGGCCGCCGCGCTGGAGGCGGACTACTGCGAGATCTACACCGACGTGGACGGCATCTTCACCGCGGACCCGCGGATCGTGCCGGCCGCGAAGCAGATCCCGAAGATCTCCTACGAGGAGATGCTCGAGATGGCCGCCTGCGGCGCCAAGGTGCTGCACCTGCGCTGCGTGGAGTACGCGCGGCGCTACAACGTCCCTGTCCATGTGCGCTCCTCCTTCTCGCAGAAGGAAGGCACCTGGGTCGTCGATGCGAAGGAACTGAATCAGATGGAACAGGCGATCATCTCCGGCGTGGCCCACGACCGCGGCGAGGCCAAGATCACGGTCGTCGGTGTGCCCGACAAGCCCGGTGAGGCCGCCCGGATCTTCGAGACGGTCGCCGGCGCCGAGACCAACATCGACATGATCGTGCAGAACGTGTCGGCGGTCGCCACCAACCGCACCGACATCTCGTTCACGCTGCCGCGTGCCGACGGCGCCCGGGCGATGTCCGCGCTGGCCCGGATGAAGGACGAGGTCGGCTACGAGCAGCTGCTGTACGACGACCAGATCGGTAAGGTCTCGGTGGTCGGTGTCGGAATGCGCTCGCA
The DNA here is from genome assembly GCF_044458365.1 of Kribbella sp. NPDC050470. Lineage (NCBI taxonomy): Bacteria > Bacillati > Actinomycetota > Actinomycetes > Propionibacteriales > Kribbellaceae > Kribbella > Kribbella sp. NPDC050470. The sequence goes on from NZ_JBITHV010000004.1 coordinate 203,374, forward strand.
CCCGGGCGTGTCCGCGAAATTCTTCTCCGCCCTCGCCGACGCCGGCGTGAACATCGAGATGATCTCCACCTCGGAGATCCGGATCTCGGTGGTGGTGGACGAGAACCTGGTGGACGCCGCCGTGACCGCGGCGCACACTGCATTCGACCTGGACGACGAGCACACCCAAGCTGTCGTGTACGGAGGAACTGGACGGTGACCCCTGTGAGCGCTTTGGACAACCAGACCGAGGACCGGACGGGCCTGCCCGCGCTGGCGGTGGTCGGCGCCACCGGCGCCGTCGGCACGGTGATGCTGGCCCTGCTCTCCACCCGCGAGAACGTGTGGGGAGAGATCCGGCTGATCGCGTCCGAGCGCTCCGCAGGCAAGAAACTCAAGGTCCGCGGCGAGGAGGTCGAGGTCGTCGCGATCAGCGAGGCGGCCTTCGACGGCATCGACGTGGCGATGTTCGACGTACCGGACGAGGTGTCCGCGCACTGGGCCCCGATCGCGGCCGCCAAGGGCGCCGTGGTGGTGGACAACTCCGGCGCGTTCCGGATGGACGACGACGTGCCGCTGGTGGTGCCCGAGGTGAACGCCGAGGCGGCCCGGAACCGGCCGAAGGGCATCATCTCGAACCCGAACTGCACGACGCTGTCGATGATCGTGGCGATGGGCGCGCTGCACCACCGCTACGAGCTCGAGCAGCTGGTCGTGGCGTCGTACCAGGCCGCCTCCGGCGCCGGGCAGGACGGTATCGACGCGCTCTACGACCAGCTGATGAAGGTGGCCGGCAATCGCGACCTGGGCACCACGCCGGGCGACGTACGGCGAGTGATCGGCAACGCGCTCGGCCCGTTCCCGGCTCCGCTGGCGCTGAACGTCGTACCGTGGGCCGGCTCGCTGAAGGACGAGGGCTGGTCGTCGGAGGAGCTGAAGGTCCGCAACGAGTCGCGCAAGATCCTCGGCCTGCCCGACCTGAAGGTGTCCGCGACCTGCGTCCGGGTGCCGGTGATCACCACCCACTCGCTGTCGGTGCACGCCCGGTTCGCGCACGAGGTGAACGCCGACGAGGCCCGTGAGGTACTGCGGGACGCGCCGGGCGTGCTGCTGTTCGACAACCCGGCCGAGGGTGAGTTCCCGACGCCGGCCGACGTGGTCGGCACCGACCCGACCTGGGTCGGCCGGATCCGCAAGTCCCTGGACGACCCGAACGCCCTCGAGCTGTTCGTCTGCGGCGACAACCTGCGCAAGGGCGCGGCCCTGAACACCGCGCAGATCGCCGAGGTCGTCGCGAAGGAGTTCACCGCCGCAGCGTCCTGAAATCGTTGGAACAAAGGGTTCCCGGCGTTTGCCGGGGACCCTTTGTTGTGTTGAGCAACGGGTTTACAGCCAGTTCTCCCGGGCCGCGTGCAGGGCGAGCTGGAAGCGGGTGCTGGCGCCGGTGCGGTTCATCAGCCGCTCGAGGTAGCGGAAGAAGGTACGGCGGCTGATGCCGAGCGTGCGCGCGATCGTGTCGTCCGCGGCGCCGGTCGCGAGCAACGCCAGCAGGCGGCGCTCGATCGGCTCCAGCCGGTCGTCCTCCGCGCCGACCGAGGCGTGCAGCGGCAGCGCGTTGCGCCAGCACAGCTCGAACATGCCGATCAGCGCGGTCAGCAGGCTGCTCGGCCGGATGATCAGCAGCGACCGGTTCACGTCGGTGTCGCGCACCGACATCGACACGAACGCGATCGAGCCGTCGATGATGGTCAGCTTGGCCGGCACGTCGGGCAGCACCCGGGCCTGCTCACCGGCCTCCACGCACGGCAGGATGTTCTCGGTCAGGTAGCCGGGCACCTCGACCGACTCCGGGGAGTACACGACCCGGTAGGAGACGCCGCGCTTGAGGTGGTCGATCTCCTCCTGGTTCGGGCCGCCGATGTAGTACGGCGGGGAGTCGATGGCCAGGATCTCGCGCTGGGCGCCGCCCTTGATCTGCCGGATCCGCTCGACGATCGCGTTCCCGGTGACGACCTCGATCAGGTGCGTGGTGGACTCGTTGTGCACGGTCCGGCGGAACTCGTCGTACGCATTCAGGACCTCGATCCGGGCCTGCTTGAGCTCGGACTCGCGGCGCAGCGTCATCGCCTCGAGACCGGCGTCCGGGGGCACCGGGAGGTAGCGGGAGTGGTCCGAGCCGGACCGTCGGGCGAGCCCGGCCTGGACCAGCCCGCCGAGGGTCGCGTCGATGGTGGCCTGGCGGTCGGGCACCGCGTCGTCCAGTTCGGTGATCGACGACGGGCCGGTCCGCAGCAGGTGCTGGTAGACCTTGATCTCGTCGTCGCTGAGCCCGAGGACGCGCAGGTGGTCGGCACGCTCCGTGTCGGTTGTGCTCACAACCCTCCCCTCCCTTCCGAGTGCTGTCACTGTCCGCTACCGCCGTTCCAGGGTAGGGCGATAGCGGTTACCGTACAGTCAGCGAGGTACGCACTGTCCGTGGCGACTTGTACGCACCCAGCGATGTTTGTTGTCCTGTCAGCATTGTTGTGCCGTGTCACCATCTGGCCACCACTTCTTCGCAGTCGTGAGCGAGAATTGAGGTCCAGCAGCCCGGCGACGGACCACCTGAGCGCCGCCGGGCTGCTGTTCCAATTCTGGCCCGAGTTCGCTGTCACGTCAGCGGAGCCCGTTTCGGTTGGGTCTCGATCCCGGCGCATCGGTGCCCTCGCACTTCCGTGCCATCACCGGCTGTGCTGGAGGGTGTACAAACTGTGCATCTCCATCGTGAGGCCGATGAGGAGGAGAGTCCGATGCGACCGGTTCTGCATCCCGCCGCCGCTCGCTTCGGCGCTGCCGCCCCCGGTGCGAACCCGCACCTGCCTTCCTCGGTCGGTCTTGGGCCTGTCCCCACATCCCCTGCGTGCTGCGCGGCACTCGGCGGCGCACCTCGCCGCACTGGTGCAAAGGCCACGATGCTCCGCATCGAGACCTTCGCCCCAGCACGCCGAGCCACACCGCCGAGCACCTGCTCGCGACTGCAGGGGATGTGGGGACAGGCCCATGGTGCGATGACCGCCGCCCTGGTCATCGTGCCCGTCGATCCGGCGTGTGCCCGGCCCGCTTCCGCCCATGGCGGGCAGGCCCCCGGATCCAGGGTGGACCCCAGGGAGGTGCTGAGCGGAACTCCGTGGATGGTGAGGCTGTCCATGGGGAGCGGGGACCTGACGTGCCCCGCCCGGCTCGCCCCGGCCAGGAAGCACCCCCTGGGGCCCCACCGGTAACAGCAGCCCGCACAGCTCACCGGCTTCACAATCGCGGTGGGACACGTCACTCCGGGGCCTGCGAACTTCCGGCGTACGGCGGACGTCGTACCTCTGAACACCGTCCCGGCCGCAGCCGCGATTTGACCGCGATTTTTCGTGCTGTGGAAGGCGTTTTGGCCGTCCGAGGGCGTCAAATGTATATTCCAGATAACGATCGGCGATGGGCGACCGCGACGGAGCCGTCAGTCGGTGCTTCGGTGCAGGGCTCGACGTTTGGTAGCCGTCTGTACGTCGTTGCTCACTATGGAGGACCACTGTGTCGTCGGTATTGACGCCGATCCGCTACTCTGCTTCCCGGTCTGCGTGGCCCGCCGTCGTACCGGGCGGCAGCCGCCGAGCCCCAGTCGGATACCGGGCAGAGAGAGGCGTCGCCTGAATGAACGCGACAAGCGTCGACGAGGAGTTCAACCCGTCGGTGCACGTGTACGAACCGCACAAGGTCGGCCTGCCGAAGCTGCGTCCCTACTTCAAGGCGCTGTGGCAGCGCCGGGAGTTCGCGGCGGAGATGTCCCGGACGAACATCCGGGCGGCCAACACCAACACCTTCTTCGGTCAGGTGTGGCTGGTCCTGAACCCGCTGCTGCTGGCGGCGGTGTACTACCTGCTGGTCGACATCATCGCCGGCGGTAGCTCGAAGGTCGACGCCTCGGAGCGGTTCGCCCACATGTGCGGCGGGCTGTTCGCCTTCTACTACTTCTCCGGTGCGATGACCGCCGGTGCGGCCAGCGTGGTCGGCGGCGGCAAGCTGCTGATGAACCAGTCGTTCCCGCGGATGCTGCTGCCGCTGTCGGCGGTCCGGACGGCGTTCTTCCGGTTCCTGCCGACGCTGGGCGTGTATCTGGTGATCCACCTGCTGATGCGCCAGCCGCTGGGCTGGCAGATGCTGCTGGCTCCGGTCTTCCTGGCCTTCCTGACGATCTTCGCGGCCGGGATGGGCATGATCTTCGCCGCCCTGCAGGTGTACTTCCGCGACACCACGAGTTTCCTGCCGTACTTCGTCCGGATCTGGCTGTACCTGTCCCCGGTCCTCTGGTTCGCCGAGCAGGCGCCGGAGAAGTTCAAGGGCTTCATCCAGTACAACCCGCTCTACTCGCTGATCGGCGGGTGGACCGACCTGCTGGTCCGCAGCGACATCCCGAACTGGGAGATGTGGGCCGGCGCCGGTTTCTGGGCGATCGCGGCGTTCGTGATCGGCTCGTTGTTCTTCATGTCGAGGGAGCGTGAGTTCGTTGTCCGTCTCTGAGACCGAGAAGAAGCCGATGCAGAAGACCCCGTCGGGCATGCCGGCCGTGAAGGTCCAGGACGTGTCCATCACCTACCGGACCACGTTCGAGCGAGTGCCGACCTTCAAGAGCGCGCTGGTCCGGTTCGGCCGCGGCGAGCGGGCGGTCCGCGAGGTCAAGGCCGTTCAGAACGTGTCCTTCGACGTCGACCACGGCACCACCATCGGCATCATCGGCGCGAACGGCGCCGGCAAGTCGACGCTGATGCGTGCGGTGGCCGGCATCCTGCCGCCGACCACCGGCCGGATCGAGGTGCACGGCCGGGTCTCCACCCTGCTGTCGCTCGGTGTCGGCTTCAACGCGGCGCTGTCCGGCCGGGAGAACGTCGTGCTGGGCGGCCTGGCGGCCGGCCTGAGCCGCAAGGAGATCCAGGCCCGGTACGAGGAGATCGCCGAGTTCGCCGAGCTCGGTGACTTCATGGAGATGCCGATGCGGACGTACTCGTCCGGCATGTTCAGCCGGCTGGCGTTCTCCGTCGCGGTGCACATGGACCCGGACATCCTGCTGATCGACGAGGCGCTGTCCGCCGGTGACGCCAAGTTCAAGACCAAGGCCGCGGCCAAGATGCAGGACCTGGTCACCAACAGCCGGACCATGTTCCTGGTCAGCCACGCGATGAGCAGCGTCCGCGAGCTCTGCAACGACTGCATCTGGCTGCACAAGGGCAAGCTGATGATGCGGGGGCAACCGGACGAGGTGATCGCGGCGTACACCAAGTTCCTGCAGGTCGGCGAAGCGGAATCCGTCTCGCTCGAGGACCTCTGACCGATGGCACGCAGCACGGCGCCGGACGTGGGGATCATCACGACCGGTCACGACGTGGCGGACGCGCGCCTGCACAAGATCACCGCGGCGCTGCAGCGCCGGCAGCTCAGCGTCGAGCTCTGGGGCCTGGGTGAAGCCGAGGCCGGACCGGCCGGCGCGGTCGTGCACGCCGGTCCGCGCGGCAACCTGGTCCAGCGGCTGGCCCGGACGGCGGTGCTGCCGTGGCGGACCAGCGCGAAGGTGGTGATGACGGTCGACCCGGACATGATCCCGGTCACCCGGCTCGTCACCGCCGTGCGCCGCCGCAAGATGGTCGCCGACGTGCACGAGGACTACGGTCGGCTGCTCGCCGACCGCGCCTGGGCGAAGGGCCCGGCCGGGTTGCCGGCCCGGCTGATCGTCCGGGCCAGCTCCAAGCTGGCCGCCCGGGCCGACCTGACCGTGGTCGCCGACTCGCACCTCGCGCCGCACGAGGCCAAGCGGCGGATCGTCGTCCAGAACTTCCCCTACGTGCCGTTCCTGGCCCCGACGCCGCCGTCCGGCGCGCCACGGGCCGTGTACGTCGGGGACCTGCGGGCCAGCCGTGGCCTGTTCGACATGGTCGAGACCGTCGCCGCGGCGGCGGACTGGTCACTCGACCTGATCGGCCCGGTCGCACCCTCGGACCGGGACCAGCTCGAAGCCCGGATCGGCCAGTCCGACCTGGCCGGCCGGGTCCGGTTGCACGGACGCCAGCCGCCGGCCGACTCGTGGCGGCTCACGCAGGGCGCCTGGGCTGGCCTGGCCATGCTGCAGCCGACTCCGGCCTTCGTGGAGGCGATGCCGTCCAAGATCTACGAGTACCTCGCCAGCGGTCTTCCCGTGCTGTCCACCCGGCTGCCCCGGCAGTCCAAGGTGATCGAGGAGTCCGGTGGCGGAGTCCTGGTGGACTCGGTGACGGAGGCGGCCGAGACGCTGCGGCGCTGGTCCGCGGATCCGGGTGAGCTGGAGAAACTGCGCGACCACGCGCTTCAGTGGGCGGCGGACCATCTGCCCACGACCACGCCGTACGACGAACTGGCCGACGCGATTCTCGACTTGGTAAGAGGAAGTACATGACCGACCGCCCACACCTGCTGTACGTCGCCTGGGGCTTCCCGCCCTGCCGGGGCGGCGGTGTCTACCGGGCCCTGGCCACGGCCAACCGGTTCGCCGCGCTCGGCTGGAAGGTGACCGTGCTGACGGCCGAACGGGAGACCTTCCACCGGTTCACCGGCGCCGACCTGACCCTCGAGGAGCGGGTCGACCCGTCCGTCGAGGTCGTCCGGGTCCCGTTCGAGTGGCCGATCCTGGAAGCCGACCTGCGCAAGTGGTCCAAGCGCCGGGCCGCGAACCCGAAGCTGTGGAGCAAGTGGCGCACCAAGCAGGACCAGATCCCGTTCCCGGAGACCGGATACGGACCGTGGCGCTCGATCATCGAGAAGGCCGCGGAGCGGATCCACGCCGCCCACAAGGTCGACCTGACCGTCGCCACCGCGAACCCGCACGTCGCGTTCACCGCCGCGTACCGGCTGCACCAGAAGCACGGCGTGCCGTACGTGATGGACTACCGCGACGCCTGGCTGCTGGACGTCTTCACCGGTGACCGGCTGCACGAGCCGAACAGCCGCGCGGCCAAGTGGGAGAAGAAGCTGGTCGAGTCCGCCCGCGAGGTCTGGTTCGTGAACGACCCGATCAAGGACTGGCACGAGCAGCTCTACCCGGCGCACGCCGCCAGGATGCACACCGTCGCCAACGGCTTCGACCCGGACCTGGTGCCGGACACCAACGACCGCGGGCCGGTCACCGACCGCCCGCTGGTGTTCGGGTACGTCGGCACGGTGTCGCCGAAGGTGCCGCTGGCCGAGTTCGTCGAGGGCTGGCAGATCGCCCGCTCGTCGTCGGAGGAGCTGGCCGGCGCGAAGGCGAAGATCCACGGCTACCTCGGGTACTACGCCCAGCCGCGGGCCGACATGCTGGCGACCATCAACAACGCCAAGGACGACGGGGTCAGCTACGAGGGCCCGGTCGGCAAGGCCGAGATCGCCAAGGCGTACGACGAGTTCGACGTCCAGCTGCTGATGCTCGGCAAGGGCCGGTACGTGACCAGCGGCAAGGTGTTCGAGTACCTCGCGACCGGGCTGCCGGTCGTGTCCGTGCACGACCCGGAGAACGCGGCGTCCGACGTGCTGCGCGGGCACCCGTTGTGGTTCCCGGTGGCCGAGGTGACGCCGGAGGCGATCGCGGCCGCGCTGACCGAGGCCGCGCACGCGGCCCGGACGGCCGACGAGGGAATCCGGGCCAAGGCGCGCGAGTTCGGCGCGTCCTACCGGCGGGACCTGCAGCTGGACCCGCGGATCGAGTCGCTGGCCGCCGCCGTGAAGGGAGTCCGGGCGTGAAGAACGTCGTACTGCTGAGCACCCGCCGGCTGCCTCCGGCGTACTTCGACACCGTCAAGGAGGACCTCGGCGACCCGAACGTCGTCCTCGACGTGGTCGGCTGGGTCGCACCGGGTGGCTGGGTGGCCGACAAGGTCAACTCCTTCACCCTCATCGGCCCCGGCCGCATGCCCGCCGCTCCCGCGCCCGAGCCCGAGCCGGTCGCCGATCCGACGGAAGAAGCCCCCGACGCGGTCATCGCCCCCGAGGCGGTCGCCGAACCGGAAGCTGTCACCGCGGACGAAGCTCAGGTTGCTCCTGCAGCCGCCGCAGTCACCGACGCCGGTCCCGCACCTGCGCCCACTCCGAAGCCCAGGCCCACTGGAATGAAGCGGGTCGTCAAGGCTGTGCAGTGGCGGGCGCGGAAGGGGAAGAAGGTCGCCGGGCGGATGTTGCCTAAGGCAATCAAGACGTCGGCGCCGGTGAAGTTCCTGCGAGGGCAGCGGGCCAGCAGCGATCTGGGGAAGACCTACTGGGCCCGGGTGCTGAGTCGCCGGGACGTGATGACGACGATCGAGAAGGCCGACGTCGTGGTCGCCCTGGACGCCGGTGCGATCTGGGCCGGCTGGAACCTCGGCCAGCGGAAGGCGAGCACCCCAGTGGTGCTCGGCATCCCGGCCGCCCGCCGCGAGCTGGACATGCTGAAGGCACCGGCAGGTAATGGGTGATTCGATGACGGCGTCGCGTTCGATCCGAGAGCACCTGCCGGCGCCACTCGCCCGGACCGCGGGAGCGGTCCGGCGGCGCCTGCGCGGCTTGCGGTACTCGTACGCGCAGCTGCCGGCGTTCCCGCCGGTGGCGACGACCCCAGTGCGGATGCTGGTCGGACCGACCAACTCCGCCGGGCAGGGCTACGCCTGGGCACAGGCTGCCAAGACCCTGCCCGAGGTCGGCGCCGTCTCGTTCGCCCTGCACCGCAAGGGCCAGTTCCAGTTCGCCACCGACTACGGCGTCGCGCTCGCGTGGTTCGGCCAGCCCCGCTGGCAGCGCGCCCAGGAGCAGTACGTCGGCTCGCACACCCACGTCCTGGTGGAGTCGCTGCGCCCGATCTTCGGCGCCCGCGGCTTCCCGGACGCCTCCGCCGACATCGCCGCGCTGCTGGCAGCCGGCGTGAACGTCGGTCTGCTGTTCCACGGCTCCGACATCCGGCTGCCCAGCCGGCACGCGAAGCGCGAGCGCTGGTCGCCGTTCGCCCCCGGTGACGACCTGACCGAGCGCCTGGAGACGCAGGCCCGCCGGCACGCCGAGCTCGTCGAGAGCCTGGGCCTGCCGGTCTTCGTGTCCACGGTCGACCTGCTGGACGACGTACCCGACGCGCAGTGGTTGCCGGTCGCGATCGACCCGGCGCCGTGGGCGCAGGCGGCGCGGCCGTTGTTCAGCGGCGAGCGTCCGGTCGTCGTCCACGTTCCGTCGAACGCGCAGCTCAAGGGCACCGACCGGATCGACGCCGTGCTGACCGAGCTGCACGACAGCGGGGTGCTGGAGTACCGGCGGATCACCGGTGTGCCGCACAGCGGGATGCCGGGGGTCATCGGCGACGCTGACATCGTTGTAGACCAGCTCAGAATTGGCCTGTACGGCGTGGCGGCTGCCGAAGCGCTCGCCGCCGGGCGGATCGTCGTCTCGTACGTCGGTGAAAGTGTGCGCCAACGGGTGCGTACTCTGACTGGGCGAGAGGTGCCGATCGTGGAGGCGGATCCCGACACTCTGGGTGATGTTCTCACCGGCCTGATCGCCGATCGTGACGCCGCCGCCGAGCGGGCGGCCGCCGGACCCGCCTTCGTGGCGGAGCTGCACGACGGACGCCGCTCGGCCGAAGCACTCACCAGCTGGCTCAGTACGAAGGAGATCCTGTGACGTCCCGCATCGCGCCGTCCGCCGACGTCGACGACCGCGCCCAGATCGGCGACGGTTCGTCGGTCTGGCACCTGGCCCAGATCCGCGAGAACGCGGTGCTGGGGAAGAACTGCATCGTCGGCCGTGGCGCCTACGTCGGGACCGGGGTCCGGATGGGCGACAACTGCAAGATCCAGAACTACGCCCTGGTCTACGAGCCGGCCGTGCTCGAGGACGGCGTGTTCATCGGCCCGGCCGTGGTGCTCACCAACGACTACTTCCCGCGCGCGGTCAACCCGGACGGGTCGCCGAAGAGCGGCCACGACTGGGAGCCGGTCGGCGTGACGATGAAGGAAGGCTGCTCGATCGGGGCGCGCAGCGTCTGCGTGGCGCCGGTCACCATCGGCCGCTGGGCCACCGTCGCCGCGGGTGCGGTGGTGACCAAGGACGTGCCAGACTTCGCGCTGGTCGCCGGCGTACCGGCCCGCCGCATCAAGTGGGTCGGCAAGGCCGGCGTTCCGCTGCTCGCCGTCGGTGACGGCGAGTGGAAGTGCCCGAACACGGGCGAGATGTACATCGAAACCGACGGGCGGCTGCGGCCGGCCGGTGAAGACATGGAGGAGAACTGATGGTGCAGCCGATTCCGGCCGCGAAGCCGATCATCGGGAAGGAGGAGCGCGAAGCCGTCGACCGGGTCATGCAGTCCGGGATGCTGGCCCAGGGCCCCGAGGTGGCGGCGTTCGAGCAGGAGTTCGGCGCAGCGCTGGTCTCCGGCCGTGCGTGCGTCGCGACGAACTCCGGCACGTCGGGTCTCCACCTCGGTCTGCTGGCCGCGGGTGTCGGCCCCGGTGACGAGGTCATCGTCCCGTCCTTCACCTTCGCCGCGACCGCGAACAGCGTCGCGCTGACCGGCGCCACCCCGGTGTTCGCCGACGTCGAGCCGACGTACTTCTGCCTGGACCCGGCCGCGGTCGAGGCCGCGATCACCGAGAAGACCAAGGCCGTCATGCCGGTGCACCTGTTCGGCCACCCGGCGAACATGACCGCGCTGCAGGCGCTCGCCGACAAGCACGGCATCCAGATCTACGAGGACGCCGCGCAGGCGCACGGCGCGACCTGGAACGGCGCGCAGGTCGGTACCTTCGGCGAGTTCGCGATGTTCAGCCTGTACCCGACCAAGAACATGACGTCCGGTGAGGGCGGCATGAACTCGGTGGCGAACGCCGACATCGAGCGCCGGATGCGGCTGCTGCGCAACCAGGGCATGCTCAAGCAGTACGAGAACGAGCTGGTCGGCCTGAACAACCGGATGACCGACCTGCACGCCGCGATCGGCCGGGTGCAGCTGACCAAGCTGGCCGGCTGGACCAAGCAGCGGCAGGAGAACGCGGCCTTCCTGGACGCGAACCTGCAGGGTGTCGCCGTCCCGGCGGTGGCCGCCGAGGCGACCCACGTGTACCACCAGTACACGATCCGGGTGACCGAGGACCGCGACGGCTTCGCCGACGCGCTGCGCAACGAGCACGGTGTCGGCTGCGGCGTCTACTACCCGATCCCGAACCACCGGCTGCCCTCGTTCCGGCGTGAGCTGGACCTGCCGGAGACCGAGAAGGCCGCGGCCGAGGTGCTCTCGCTGCCGGTCCACCCCTCGCTGTCCGAGGAAGACCTGAACCGGATCGTGGCCGCGGTGAACACCGTGGCGAAGGCTGGTGCGTGAGATGGCGAACCTGCGAGCGGGCCTGATCGGCCTGGGCATGATGGGGCGTCACCACGCCCGCGTCCTGGCGTCCCTCGAGGGCGTCGACCTGGTCGCCGTCGCGGACCCGGGCGGTGACAAGTTCAACGTCGCCGCCGGCCGTCCGGTGCACGAGAACATCGAGCAGCTGATCGCCGAGGGCATCGACTACTGCATGGTCGCGGTGCCGACCCAGTACCACGCCGAGATCGCCAAGGCGCTGGCCGAGGCCGGCGTGCACGCGATGATCGAGAAGCCGCTGGCCGGCTCCTCGGCCGAGGCGACCGAGATCGCCAAGGCGTTCGAGGCGGCCGGTGTGATCGGCGCGGTCGGTCACATCGAGCGGTACAACCCGGCGCTGCAGGCGCTGCGGGTGCGGCTGGAGGCCGGTGAGCTGGGCGACATCTACCAGATCACGACCCGCCGCCAGGGCCCGTTCCCGGCCCGGATCGCCGACGTCGGCGTGGTGCTCGACCTGGCCACCCACGACATCGACCTGACCGCCTGGGTGACCCAGTCGCCGTTCGTCACGGTGTCCGCGCAGAGCGCGCACAAGTCCGGTCGGCAGTACGAGGACCTGATCGCGGTGACCGGCAAGCTCGCCGACGGCACCGTGACCAGCCACCTGGTCAACTGGCTGTCCCCGATGAAGGAGCGGCTCACCGTCGTCACCGGCGAGAAGGGCGCGTTCATCGCCGACACGCTGCTGGCCGACCTGTCCTTCCACGCCAACGGCACCGTGCAGACCGCCTGGGACGACGTCGCGCACTTCCGCGGTGTCAGCGAGGGCGACATGATCCGGTACGCGATCAGCAAGCCGGAGCCGCTGCGCACCGAGCACGAGGCGTTCCGCGACGCCGTGCTGGGCAAGGAGGCCGACATCGTCACGCTGCAGCAGGGCCTGACCACCGTCCGGGTGGCCGAGGCCGTGATCCAGTCCGCTGGTGAGGACCGCACCATCAAGGTCGCCGGGGAGCCCGCCGAGTCATGAAGGTCCTGAGCGTCGTCGGGGCACGACCGCAGTTCGTCAAGCTGGCGCCGGTGGCGGAGGCATTCGCCGCCACCGAGCACCAGCACGTGATCGTGCACACCGGCCAGCACTACGACAAGAACATGTCCGACGTGTTCTTCGCCGACCTGCGGATCCCGGACCCGGACGTCCACCTGGGTGTCGGGTCCGGCAGCCACGGGGTCCAGACCGGCTCGATGCTGTCCGCGATGGACGCCGTACTGGACGAGCACAAGCCCGACTGGGTGCTCGTGTACGGCGACACCAACTCGACGCTGGCCGGGACGCTGTCGGCGGTGAAGATGCACCTGCCGGTGGCGCACCTGGAGGCCGGGCTGCGGTCGTTCAACCGGCGGATGCCGGAGGAGCACAACCGGGTCCTGACCGACCACGCGGCCGACATCCTGCTGGCTCCGACCCAGGTGGCGATGGACCACCTGGCCAACGAGGGCCTGAAGGACCGCGCCCGCCTGGTCGGCGACGTCATGACCGACGTGTGCTTCCGGGTCCGCGACGCGGTGACGGACGACTCGTTCCAGCTGCCGGAAGGCCTGAAGCGCGGCGAGTACGTCGTGTCGACGATCCACCGGGCCGAGAACACCGACGACCCGGCCCGGCTGGCCGCGATCGTCGACGGTCTCGCCGACGCCGGCTACCCGGTGCTGCTGCTGGCGCACCCGCGGCTGGTCGCGAAGTGCGCGGAGCACGGCATCAAGCTGGAGCGTCCGGACGGTTCGCTGCACGTCCGGGAGCCGCTGGCGTACCCGGACATGGTCGCGGCCGTGCTCGGCTCGTCCGGTGTGGTGACCGACTCCGGCGGCCTGCAGAAGGAGGCTTTCCTGCTCGGCCGGGTCTGCACCACGCTGCGCACCGAGACCGAGTGGGTCGAGACCCTGGAGGACGGCTGGAACGTCCTTACGTCCGACGTGAGCAAGCTGCCCGAGCTGGCCGCCCGGCCGGCGCCGGCAGCCGACCGCCCCATGCCCTACGGAGACGGACACGCCGCCGAGCGTGTCGTCGCCGCACTCACGGAGTAACTACGTGACCAAAGCCGCCGAAGAACAGAGCCAGCCGCCCACCCCGGGCTCTCCGGGGCCGGCGGCTTCGGCCATTACCACCACCGACACGGCCGCGCCGCCTCCGGGTGCTCCGGTCAGTGGCTTCCCGGGTGAGTCCGGGCCGCCGCCGACCGAGCCCCGCAAGCGGCTGCCGCGGGTGGAGTCGCTGACCGGCCTGCGCTGGTGGGCGGCGTTCTTCGTGTTCGCGCACCACATGACCCAGCTGGCCCCGCTGCCGATCCACAGGTTCCTGAAGTACGGGACGTCCGGGGTCACGTTCTTCTTCGTGCTGTCCGGTTTCGTGCTGACCTGGTCGGCCCAGCCGGGGACGAAGATCCGCACCTTCTACCGGCGCCGGTTCGCCCGGATCTTCCCGCTGTACTTCCTCACCCTGATCGCGGCGATCTTCGTCTTCTACCGGTTCGACCCGCCGGAGGGGATGTCCTGGATCAAGCCGGTCTCGATCACCGTGCTGGTGCTGTCGGGCCTGCTGCTGCAGGGCTGGTCGAACAACCCGGTCGTGCTGTACGGCGGCAACCCGGCCGGCTGGACGCTGTCGGTCGAGGCGTTCTTCTACGCGTACTTCCCGTTCGTCTGGCGGGCCACGAAGAAGCTCAAGGTGGCCGGCGGCCTGATCCTGTGCGTCGCGGTGATCGTCCTCGGCGGGGCCTACCGACTGGCGCTGTTCCACTACAAGGACCTCGTGCCGGTGCTACCGCAGCCGATCCTGCACTCGGTCGCGTTCCTGTTCGGGATCGGCCTGGCGATCGCGCTGCGGACCGGCTGGAAGCCGCGGATCCCGGTCTGGTTCGCCTTCCTCGTCACCTCCGCCGGTCTGTACACGCTGTACTACTCCGGTCTGCACCCGACCCAGGTCCCGTTCGCGACCACCATGAGCCTGTGCCAGAAGGAAGTCCTGACCCTGCTGTACGGCTTCCTGATCCTCGCCGTCGCCTCCCGGGACACCCGCGGTGGCCGGTCCTGGCTGCGCAGCAAGCCGCTGGTCGCGCTCGGCCAGTGGTCGTACGCGTTCTACCTGGTGCACGCCACCATCCTGTACGCGATCAAGGAGTACCACGGTGTGGCCGGGCCGATCGGCTGGTCCAACCTGACCTGGTACGCCGGTGTCCTTGTCCTCTCGATCTTCGCCTCGTGGCTGCTCTACAAGTTCGTCGAGCACCCGCTGGAACGGAAGCTCCGAGGCCCCCGATGAAGAATCACTACCTAGTGGAGTTCCTGTGCGTGTCAGTGTTGTTGCCTTAGGCAAGATCGGGCTGCCGTTGGCGGTCCAGTTCGCGGCCAAGGGCCATCAGGTCGTCGGCGTCGACATCAACCCGAAGACGGTCGAGCAGGTGAACGCCGGGCAGGAGCCGTTCCCGGGTGAGGCGCACCTGGCCGAGTTGCTCGCCGAGACCGTGGCCGACGGCCGCCTGCGGGCGACGACGGACTACGCCGACGCGATCCCCGGCAGCGACGCCGTCGTACTGGTGGTGCCGCTGTTCGTCGACGAGAAGACCGGCGAGCCGGAGTTCGGCTGGATGGAGAGCGCCACCCGGTCGCTGGCAGAGCACCTGAGCCCGGGCACCCTGGTCAGCTACGAGACCACCCTGCCGGTCGGCACCACCCGGAACCGGTGGAAGCCGCTGCTGGAAGAGGTCTCCGGCCTGACCGAGGGCCAGGACTTCCACCTGGTGTTCTCGCCGGAGCGGGTGCTGACCGGCCGCGTCTTCGCGGACCTGCGCAAGTACCCGAAGCTGGTCGGCGGCCTGTCCGAGGAGGGCGCCAAGCGCGCCACCGCGTTCTACGAGGCGGTGCTGGACTTCGACGACCGCCCCGACCTGGAGCGCGGCAACGGCGTCTGGGACCTGGGGTCGGCCGAGGCGGCCGAGCTGGCGAAGCTGGCCGAGACCACCTACCGCGACGTGAACATCGGGCTGGCCAACCAGTTCGCCCGGTTCGCCGGTGAGCACGGCATCGACGTGCACCAGGTGATCGAGGCGTCGAACTCGCAGCCGTACAGCCACATCCACCGGCCCGGTATCGCGGTCGGCGGCCACTGCATCCCGGTCTACCCGCGGCTCTACCTGTGGACCGACCCGGACGCCACCGTGGTCCGGGCCGCCCGCGAGGCGAACCTCGGCATGCCCGACTACACCGTCGGCCTGCTCGAGGGCGCGTACGGCGACCTGGCCGGAGCCAAGGTGGTCGTGCTCGGCGCGGCGTACCGTGGTGGTGTCAAGGAGACCGCGTTCTCCGGGGTCTTCCCGGCCGTGGAGGCGCTGAAGGCCCGTGGTGCGGAGGTGTCCGTGCACGACCCGCTGTACACCGACGAGGAGCTCCGGCAGCTCGGCTTCACGCCGTACGCGCTGGGCGCGCCGGTGGACGCGGCTGTGCTGCAGGCGGACCACCCCGAGTACGCGCAGCTGACCCCGGCCGAGCTGCCGGGCGTGCAGGTGCTCGTGGACGGCCGTGACCGCACCGACCCAGCGCGCTGGGCCGGCGTCCGCCGGATCGTGATCGGAAGGTCGGTCAGCCAGTGACACATGCCGGCCTGCGGGTCGTGATGATGGTCGCAAACGACGTCACCAACGACAGTCGGGTCCGCAAGGAGGCCGCAGCACTGGCCGAGACCGGAGCAGAGGTGACTGTGCTCGGGGTCTCGGCCAGCGGCCTGCCGTCGAGGGAGATGCTCGACGGCGCGCTGATCGTCCGGGTGGCGGTTCCGTTCAGCCTCCGGGAGGAGCGGAAGCGGAGCCGCAAGGCCCGCCGGGACTGGCGGCCGCCCTTGGTGGGGTACAAGAACCGGTCGACGTACGTCGCCCGCAGCCAGCGGATCCAGGCCGAGCTGAAGGAGCTCAAGTCCGACTCCGGGCACGCCATCGCGCGGGCCAAGGCGGGCCAGGGCAATCCACTGAAGTTCAAGGCCGGCGTGGCCACCCGGCTGCTGCGGCGGTCCAGGTGGCAGGCCGCGAAGAAGGCGACCTGGGTCCGCAAGGGCGTGGGGAACAAGGCCGACGTGCCGTTCAAGTTCGGCTGGCGCGCGTACGACGGCGTGATCCACCGGCTCGGGTGGCCGGCGCCGTGGCGCAAGCTGCACCCCGAGGCGCTGGACCTCGAGATCGCCTTCGGTGACTTGATCGATCGACTCGAGCCGGACGTCGTGCATGCGCACGACATGCACGTGATCGGTGTCGCCACCCGTGCCGCCGGCCGGGCCAAGCTGCGCGGCAAGCACCTGAAGGTCGTCTACGACGCGCACGAGTACGTCGCCGGCCTGTCCCGGTACGGCGCTCGCACGCGCCGGTCGATCGCGGCCTGGGCCAACCACGAGGCCGAGTACATCCGCGACGCGGACCGGGTGATCACGGTCAGCCCGGCGATCGCGCGGACGCTGCAGAAGGACCACGACCTCGATCACGAGCCCGCGGTGATCATGAACACGCCGAACCCGGCGGACGTGTCGGTCGAGGTGTCCGACATCCGCAGCCGGATCGGCCTGCGCCCGGAGGTCCCGCTGCTGGTCTACAGCGGCGGTGTCACCCGGGCCCGCGGGATCGAGACCGCCGTCCAGGCGCTGGTGGACCTGCCGGACGCGCACCTGGCCGTCGTGTGCGTGCCGGGTGTCGCGACCGACGCCGTACGGGCGCTGCAGGCTCAGGCTGCGACCCTCGAGGTGCAGGACCGGCTGCACTGCCTCGACCCGGTGAAGCCGGACGAGGTGGTCGCCTTCCTGCGGACCGCGGACGTCGGCCTGATCCCGATCCTGCGCTACCCGAGCCACGAGATGGCGCTGCCGAACAAGCTGTTCGAGTACGCCTTCGCCGGGCTGCCGGTGGTGGTCAGCAACATGCCGAGCATGAAGGAGTTCGTCGACCGGATCCGGATCGGCGAGGTCTTCGTCGCGGCCGACGCGCACGACCTGGCGTCGAAGGTGCGCACGGTCCTCGGCGACCTCGACACCTACCGCGAGCGCGTCGCCGACCCGGTGTACCAGCAGGAGGTCTCCTGGTCCGGCCAGGCGAACAAGCTGCGCGGCCTGTACGGCGAGCTCGTCGGGCAGCAGCTCGAGGTCGTCCAGCCGGGCGGCCGGGCGATCAAGAAGGAGCGCCGGCTGCTGCTCGGCCCGGTCAACAGCGCCGGCCAGGCGTGGCTGTGGGCGACCGCGCTCGAGCGTGAGGTGCCGAACCTCAAGGCCGAGTCGCTGACCACGGGCAGCGGCGCGTTCGACTTCCGCGTGCACCGGACCGGCACCTACCGCCAGTACCGGTCCGACCTGCGCTGGCAGCTGGAGCTGACGGCGTACGCGTTGCGCGAGGTCACCCACGTGCTGTTCGAGGCCGGCCGGCCGATGTTCGGGCAGCAGCGCGGGCAGATGTGGACGAACGACGTACCGATGCTGGACCAGGCGGGCATCAAGCACGGTCTGGTCTTCCACGGCTCGGAGATCCGCGATCCGGCGCAGCACCGGGCGCAGTACCAGTGGTCGCCGTTCCGGAACGCCGACGACGAGCTGACCACGCGCCTGCAGGCCGCGAACGACCTGATGCGGACGCACCTGGAGGGCTACGAGGGGACGATCTTCGTCACCACGCCGGACCTGCTGGAGTTCGTCGACAACGGCATCTGGCTGCCGCTGACGGTCGACCTCGAGGAGTTCGCCTCGACCGCTCCGGTGCTGGAGCGGGAGGTGCCGGTGGTGCTGCACGCGCCGTCGGCCAGCGCGCTGAAGGGGTCGGTGTACGTCGACCCGGTGCTCACGGACCTGGATGCGCGAGGCCTGATCAAGTACCAGCGGGTGCAGGGCGTCCCGCACTCCGAACTCGCGGAGATGGTGCGCAACGCCGACATCGTGGTCGACCAGCTGCTGCTCGGCTCGTACGGCGTCTTCGCCTGCGAGTCGATGGCGGCCGGGCGGGTCACCGTCGGGCACATCGCGGACCCGGTCCGCGACCTGCTGCCGACCGGCCTGCCGATCGCGGAGGCGACCCCGGACGACCTGTCCGAGGTGATCGAGCGGCTGGTCGCCGAGCGCGACACGGCCCGCAAGATCGCCGACGCCGGTCCGGAGTACGTCCGTGAGCTGCACGACGGGCGCAAGTCCGTGGAGGTGCTGCTGCCCTTCCTCGGCGGAAAGTGACATGCGGGTACTGATGATCGCGCAGTCCCCGATCGCCGGGGACTCGCGGATCCTGCGGGAGGCAACGGCTCTGGTCGCGGCCGGTCACGAGATTCACGTGATCGGCCGCGATGTTCCGGAAGGCTTCGAGGTCGGTCCGGGGGTGACGGTCGAGTCCGTCTCCCGGTCGGCCGGTCTGCGGGGCAGCAACGGCGGCCCGGCGGTCGGGCACGGTCGGAACGGGCCGAAGGTGCTGGTCCAGCGGTTCGGCCGGTGGCTGCTGCTGCCGGAGCATCGGGACCGGACCGAGAAGCAGTGGCGAACCGCGGCGGCACCTCGAGTGGCCGCCGCGGGCCCGTTCGACGTGGTGCACGCGCACGACTTCAACACGTTGGAGCTTGCTGCTTCGTTTGCCGCTGAGTGGTCGGCCGACCTGGTTTACGACACCCACGAGCTGTGGTTCGACCGGGCGTTGCCTGGGCGGCCGACGCCGTTGTGGCGGGCGCGTGGGCGGCGGTACGAGGTTTCGCTGGCGTCGAAGGCGCGGTTCGTGATCACGGTGTCGGACGGGATTGCGCGGCGGTTGCGCGAACGCGGGCTGGCTGACGTTCGCGTCGTACGGAACACGTTCCCGCAGGCCGACGACGTGCCGGCGGCGCCGGACCGGCCGGAGGGATTGCTGTACGCCGGTCGCGTCGGGGCGGGGCGTGATCTGCCGACGGTGGTGGCGGCCGCGCGTCAGCTGGCGCCGTTCCGGACTGTGCTGATGGGGTCGGTGGATCCCAACTACCGCTTGGATCTCGGGCCGGTGGAGACGGTTGCCGAGCGCTCGATCGACGAGGTCGACGACACGCTCCGCTCGTACGGCATCTCGCTGGTCACCCTCACCAACACCTGCGAGAACCACCGTCTGGCGCTCCCCAACAAACTCTTCCACGCCGTCCGCGCCGGCGTCCCCGTGGTCGCTGCGGATCTCCCCGAGCTCCGTGCCGTGGTGACCCAGTACAAACTCGGCACCCTCTACACACCCGGGGATCCGGCTTCCCTGACCACCGCCGTCCAAGACCTGATCAACAACTACAGCACCTACACCGACGGCGTCCGCTCAGCCGCCACAGACCTCAAGTGGTCAAAGGACGCAGCCACCCTCGTAACCGCCTACGCCTCCCTCCCCATTTCACGGGATATCCCCTGAAATGGTCCCTTCTCCCCGGGAATACGAGGGGAGAAGGGACACGGCAAGGGGTTATCCCATGAAATGGTTCGGGCGGCTAGCGGGAGGTTTCCACCATTTGGCGCATCAGCTCGGCCGGGTCCTTTTCCGGCTCGGGTTGGGCCAGGCGGGTGGATGGGATGCGGGACTGCGGGGCTTCCGCGGTCTGCAGCGCCGCTGTGTAGCCCGTCAGTGGGAGGGTCAGGGAGGAGCGGGTGGGGTCGAGGGTGATGGTGGCTCCGGTGAAGGGAACGGAAGGGTTGTCGGGTTCGACCGTGAGGACCAGGCCGAGGCGGTGGCCGGGGGCGAACACCACGTCGTCGGCGTTCAGCTCGAAGCTGAGGTCGTACCACTGGTCCGAGCGCAGCGATTCCTTGGTGTACAAGGACTTGTAGTGCCCGACGTCGGCCAGCGTCCGCACCACGACGGACGTGTCCGACACCGCCGTGTTGACCTGCGTGTCGGCGTAGCAGCCCGTGTCGAGGGCGTTCCCGTCACCCCAGCACACCGAGGTGTTCGGCACGTTGGTGACGTTGGTGTAGCGAGTCGCCGTACCGTAGTCCACCAACCGCGCCTTGATGCCTGCGGCAACCTTGTTGACCTTGACCCGGACCGACACCTTCCCGGTCCTGGTGACCCGAACAGCCTTCTCCAGCTCGTCGCTCAGGAACACCGCCCGATGTTCAGCCAGTCGATCACGGCCTTGGTGCCGAGCACCTCGAGGTCCGCGCCGACGTCGCTGCAACCGGTCGACCGGAAGGTCCCCGGCATGTCGACGAACGCGACGGCGTACCCGCGCGGCACGAAGTAGTTGTCCAGCCAGCTGCCGAACACCTGCCGGACGCCGTTGCCGTCGAAGTAGGCCTTGTTGTCACCCGCGTAGTACGGCGAGGCCTGGATGATCACCGGGACGTCGACGCCGGCCGCGGTCGCCTCGCCGGGCTTCCTGTGCACAGCACGGGAAAAACTTCGCGCCGCAACTTCTCGGGCACGCCGCGCATCGAGTGAGCGAGACGGGCGAAGCGAGGGAGAACCGAACATGTGGCGACGGATGCTGGGTGCGAGCTGCGGGGCAGTCCTGGCGCTGGGGCTGGCGTCACCGGTGGCGCAGGCGACGGGGACGAGTGCGACTGAGGCCTGTACGGCGGGAGTCGGCGGTGTGACTGCTACCGGCGGACACACTGGCCGGACGGTCACCGCGACGGCGCCGCCGTCCATCAACACCGGCGGCACGACGGCGGGCGCGTTCAGCCCGGGCAAGGTGCGGCTCACTAGTCACTGGGAGAGCTACCCGAAGTCCGGCGCGGGCAGCGTGAACACGGGCTACGTGATCATCGGGGACTCGTTGTACAGCGCCGGCTACCTCACCAACGGGCTCAACGAGCTCGAGGGTCCCGTGCAGTACACACGGATCGGCGGCGGCTGGTCGAAGTTCAGCCTGATCGAGTGGGCGACGTACGACACCATCGAATCGGGCGACGTCTCGCGGACCGAGTTCTACGCGCTGCGCACCGACGGCGTGCTGTTCCGCTGGCACGTCACCCAGAACGGCTGGCGCGCCACCGGCTCGTACCCCGGGTTCTCGGCGGTGAAGACGATGGCCGTGATCAGCAAGCGGCCGGGGTACGACACCTTCCTGGCGAACACCAAGGGCGGCGCGCTCTACACGATCCGGATCCCGGTCACCTCGCCGATGAAGCCGGTCGTCAAGCAGGTCCGCACGCGGAGCTGGCAGGGCTTCGAGACGCTGGTCGCGAACCGCTGCGGTCAGTACGGCACGTTGCTGCTGGGCATCGACAAGGACACCAAGGCCGGTTACCTGTACGCCGTCGGGCACGCGAACGGCACGTCGACGATCATCAACAGCCTCGGCAAGGTCGAGGGCGGCACCTTCGGTGACCCGCTCGACTTTCGGTGGTCCGTGGTCTCCTACTACGACTTCCTGAACGGGGAGTGATCCGGATGGTTCGACGGGCGGTCGGGCTCGCCTGCGGCGCCGTACTCGCGCTGGGGCTGGTGCCGTCGGCGGCCGAGGCCGCGACGTCCGCGCCCTGTACGGCGTGGGTCGGCGCGGTAGCGGGTGCGGGGGCGCATACGTTCAAGGTCGTCACCACGACGACGCCGCCCTCGCTCACTCGGTCCAGCACGACGACGGGGGTGTACTCAGCCGGCCAGGTACGGATCGCGAGTCACTTCGAGGACTACCCGAAGTCGGGCGCGGGCAGCGTGCGGTCCGGGTACGTCGTCATCGGGGACGCGTTGTACGGCAGTTCGTACGCGGTCGACGGCAACGACGAGGTCGAGCCGCCGGGGCCGCACCTGCAACGGATCGGCGGTGGCTGGTCGAACTTCAGCCTGGTCGAGTGGTCGGCGTACAACACCGGTGCGGTCGCGCCGCGGACCGAGCTGTACGGGCTGCGGAAGGACGGCGTGCTGCTGCGCTGGCACCGGCAGGACAACGGGTGGCGCAGGTCCCCGGTCTCCTACGCCGACGACCTCAACGGGGACTGAGTGGTGAGGAGGGTTTCGAGGGCTGCTTGGGTGGTGGGGTTGGCGGGGGTGTAGGTGAGGACGTAGTGGGGAGTGTCGCCGGGGACTTGGAGGGATTCGAGGGTGAAGGTGAGTTGGCCGGCCGTGGGGTGGTTGAGGGTCTTGGGGCAGTGGGAGCGGGCGGCGACGTCCTGGGATGTCCAGAAGCGGTTGAAGTCGGGGCTGGCGGTGCGGAGTTCGTCGACCAGGGCCGTCAGTTCGAGGTCGGCGGCGTACTCGGCCGAGGTGCGCCGGAGTAGCGCGACGGCGTCCCGCGCGACGGTCTCCCAGTCCGCGTAGAACTCCCGAGCGTGCGGGTCCAGGAAGTAGAGCCGGGCCAGGTTCCGGTTGCGCGGGTCGTCGAAGTCCGCGATCACTGCCGTTGCGCCGCGGTTCCACGCCAGCACAGTGCTCAGCCGGTCGACCACGATCGCAGGAACGTCGCGCATCGCCTGGATCATCGCCTCCAGTTGCGGCCGTACGGCGGTCCGCGCCGGCACCGCTGGTGGAGCGCTGCAGGCCAGCATCCGCAGGTGATCACGCTCGGCCGGACTCAGCCGCAACGCATCCGCGACGGCAGTCAGCACCGCCACGGACGGGTTCTCGGCCCGGCCCTGCTCGAGGCGGATGTAGTAGTCGACGCTGACGCTGGCCAGCAGCGCGACCTCTTCGCGCCGCAGCCCGGCGACGCGGCGGTCGTGGCCGGGTGCCAGACCGACATCCTCCGGCCGCACCCGGGCCCGGCGGGTCCGCAGGAACTCTCCCAGCTGTGGTCGCGCGCTCACCCGACCAGTATCTCCGGCACTTCAACGACCTGGGTGGTACTGCCGGACCTAGGTTGAAGCGACCCTTCTGAGCTGGTCTCGACCGCCGGAAGGTGGGCGCATGACCAACAACTCACGCATCGCACTCGTCACTGGCGCCGCCAGCGGGATCGGCGCCGCCATCGCTACTCGTCTCGCCGCGGACGGTGCGTCCGTCGCGCTGCTTGCCAGGCGTCGCGACCGCCTGGAGAAGGTCGCCGCCCAGATCTCCGAAGCCGGTGGTACGGCGCTCGTCGTGCCGGCTGACGTGACCGAGCCAGGGGCGGTGGCCGAGGCGGCTCAGCTGGTCCAGGAGCGCTTCGGCGACCTCGATCTGCTGGTCAACAACGCCGGGACGATGAAGGTGGTCCCGTTCGGCGACGTGCCGGCCGACGACTGGCGCCGTACCGTCGACGTCAACCTGACCGGCGTACTCACCGTCACCCACGCCTTCCTGCCGGCGTTGAAGCGCTCGGCCGCGACGAGGACGACCGACCTGATCAACGTCTCGTCGCTGGCTGCGGACCGTTTCATGCCGGGGATGGCGGCGTACGGGGCCTCCAAGGCCGGTGTGAGCTACCTGTCCCGCGCGTTGCGGACGGAGCTCGCCGGCGACGGGATCCGGGTGACCAACGTCGAGCCGGGCATGATCGACGGCACTGAGCTGGCCGACCAGTTCACGGCCGAGCTTCGGAGCATGGTCGACGAGCTCAGGACCAGTCTGCCGGCCGTGCCACCGTCCGAGGTCGCCGAGCTCGTCGCCTACGTCGTCGGTCGACCGCGTGAGGTGAATCTGCCGGAGTTGATCATTCAGCCGTCGAAGGAGGTCTAGCCGGAGTTCATCCGGGCGACCTACGGTCGGGCGCATGCTCACGACGCGACGCTCCGTTCTGAAGGCCGGTGCAGTTGGTCCCGGACCGGTCGCGGGTCACGCCGACCGACCCGGTCACGGTGGCGACGCTGGACGACGTACCTCCGGCGGACCTGCTGGTCGTCAACGGCGCGGAGGCTTGGCCGGCGGACTGTGCGGCCGCACTGAAGCACCTGCCGCTGGTGGCGAGCTCGCTGGCCTACCTGAAGCCGGTGGAAGCGTCGCGGGCCAAGGAGTTCCGGTCGCGGCTCGAGCTGGTCACAGCGGCGTCTCCGGCCGAGTCGGACGTCTTCGCGACGTACCTGGGCTGGCAACGGCGGGTGCGGATGGTCGGCTCGGCCCAGACGGACAACCTGCCGGACTACACGCCACAGGCCGACCGAGTGCTCGTGCTGACCAGCGTGACCCGGCCGGACCCGACCGGTGGCGCGGCGCCCGGGACTCAGTTGCTGCTCACCTGCAGTCGGTCGGACGTCACACGACCAGATGCAGCTTGACCGGGGCAACGCCGACCTCGACGCGCTGACCCCAGCCGATCGCCAGCGTGTCCGACTCCATGCCGTCGCCGAAGACCACGAGGTCCGACTCGGCGGTGATGGTCAGTACGTCGGGCGCCTTCACCAAGCCCTCGGTGTTGTCGGTCCCGGTCGCCGGTGACGGCCAGGCCTCACGGACGAACCAGCACAGCGTCGGGTCCGTCGGCGCCGGCAGGGCCAGCGGACTGCGCCGTTCCTGCCAGGCTGATCGGCACCAGCCGGTCGACCCGGTGCCCGTGCCGACCAGGATCCCGGACGAGGACTGCCGCTCCGGCAGGCTGTCCGGCGAGGACAGTCGGTAGCGCGAGGACTGATGCGTGCGATTCCCGATGTAGACCTCGTTCAGCGCGATCAATTGCTGCCCGTCGTCGGTGCTCGCGGCCACCATCGTGCGCTCCACGACGGCCCGCTCGTGCAGCAGCTCGGCGATCGCGGCCGGCTCGTGCGGCACGAGTACGCCGGGATTGCGCGCCGGCTCGGCGTTGATCCCGATCACCCGCTGGCCGTCCAGGTACTTCGCCACGTTCGCGACCAGGCCGTCCTGGCCGACCGCGATCACCACGTCCTCCGGGCCGAACCCGAACCGGTCGAGGTCGTTGCGCTCGGCAACAGCACGCCGCCAGTCCGGCGGGATCGCGGCCGACACGGTCGCGAGCGCCTCCTGCTGGGCCTGGTGCCGGGCGTCGAGCTCGGCCAGGTCCCGGCCGCGGCCGGCCAGGAAGAAGCCGGCCTGCTGACGGGTCCCGTGCCGGGCGACCAGCTCGGTCAGCTCGGTCGCCCGGTGCACCAGCACTGCCCTGGGTGGGAGGCTCATCTCAGGCCCGCTCTCCGGCGGTCAGCTTGGCCAGCAGCGGCGTGAGCAGGTCCGGCGTGAGGTTCAGCGTCCCGATCTCGGGCAGCGAGCCCTGCTTGATCGCCATCGCCAGGATCGTGCCCTGGTCCAGCTCGGCGTACGCGTCCAGCATCGCTTTCTCCGCGGCCGCCTCGGCGGCGCCGATCACCCGCTTCGCATCCGCCTCGGCCTCGCTGAGTGCCCGCTTGCGACCCGCGGCGGCCGTGGTCTCGATCTGCCCGGCCGCGGCAGCTTCCGTCGCCCGAAGCCGCTCGTTCTGTCCGCGCTGGTTGACCAGCTGCTCCTCGCGCCGGGCCAGCTCGATCTGGTTCTGCAGCTCGTTCTCCGCGATCGACCGCTCCCGCTCGACCGCCATCGCCCGGCGCTCGTACGTCGCCTTGTCCGCGGCCTGCTGCACCATCTCCCGGGTCGGCGTCTGCAGCGCCTTCTCGACGTCCCGCTCAGCCCGTACGGCGACCACGCGGACGTCCTCGATGCCGATCCCGAGGCCGGTGAGGCGCTGGTCCTCGCGCAGCCCGGTGCTCATCGCCCGGCGGAGCCCGGTCATGCCCTCGGACAGCGCTTCAGTCAGGCTCATCCGGGCGAGCAGGTCGAGCGCGGTCTGCTGCGCCAGCTCGGTGAGCAGACCGCCGAGCTGCTCCAGCGGCGTCGACCGCCACAGCCCGCTGTCTGGGTCGATGCCGAAGTCCAGCCGGGCCGCGGCCAGGCCGGGGTCGGTGACTCGGTAGGTCACGGTCGCCTGCACGGCCACGTCCTGGAAGTCCTGCGTCCGGCCGTGGAAGAGCAGCGGCTGCTCGCGGTCGTCGACCGGGATCTCGCTCAGCGACGAGTTCAGCGCGCGGAACCAGAACGCCTGGCCGGCGCCGTCGTGCACCAGCTTGCCGTTGCGCAGGTGCCGGACGTGGGTGGTCGGGTTGGCCCGCAGGTGGCTGATGAAGCGGAACCGGGTGATGTCTGCCATCTCGCATCTCTCCTTGTCGTCAGTTTGACGATAAGGGGTCGGATGACTTTTCGTCAAGGTGACGATTAGAGTGCTGCCATGGACTTCGTACCGCTCGGCGTAGCTGCCGACCTGGTCATCCTGACCGTCCGCGACGGCACTTTGCAGGTGCTGCTGATCCGGCGGGGGATCGCGCCGTACCGGGGTCGGTGGGCGTTGCCGGGTGGGTTCGTGCGGCCGGAGGAGGACCTCGAGCAGACCGCCCGCCGCGAGCTCGCCGAGGAGACCGGCCTCTCCTCGGACCGGATCCACCTCGAGCAGGTCGCGACGTACGGCGCTCCCGCCCGCGACCCGCGCGGTCGGGTGGTCAGCGTCGCCTACCTGGCGCTCGTGCCGGATTTGCCCGCGCCGGTGGCCGGGACGGACGCCGCGTCGGCGAGTTGGGTCGGCGTTGCCGAGGTGTTGGACGATCCGGGCCGGCTCGCGTTCGACCACCACCGGATCCTCACCGACGGCGTCGAGCGGGCCCGCGCCAAACTCGAATACTCACCGCTGGCGACCGCGTTCTGCCCGCCCGAGTTCACCATCTCCGAGCTCCGCGGCGTCTACGAAGCCGTCTGGGGGACCCCTCTCGACCCCCGCAACTTCCACCGCAAAGTCACCAAGACCCCCGACTTCGTCACCCCCGCAGGCGCCACCACCACCCGAGACGGCGGCCGCCCCGCCCAACTCTTCCGCCGCGGCACCGCCACCACCCTCCACCCACCCATGACCCGCTAGTTGACTTCGAGTCGGGTTGAACTGGTTCCATCCAGCGCATGAGCTTGAGCGGATCGCACGTACTTGTCACCGGGGGCCGGCGCTGCACTCACCGCGCAGGCGGTGGTCGACTGTGTGATGTTCGCCGTCGGTCAGCCGCGGGACTGCTTCATCCGAGCGTTCTACTTCGAACAGCTAGATCCTCGGCCGTGATCAGGTCGGTGTGCGTGCCGGGCGAGCCGCAGGCCCAGGCGCCGGCGACCGATCCGGCGTGCGCGGCGTCGTACCAACCGACCCCGTCGAGCCGGCGGGCCAGGAACGCGGCGACGTAGGCGTCGCCGGCGCCGTTGGTGTCGACGACCGGCCGGTCGGGGAGCTCGACCGCCGGGAGGTGCACGGGGTCCTCGCCTCGGACGTGCAAGTAGCTGCCGTCGGCGCCGGCCATCGCCACCACGACCTCGGCCCGGCCGTTGGCGAAGATCCACTCGACGGCGTCGTCCGGCAAGGCGCTGGTGGAGACGAACACGATGTCGGCCGCGGTCGCGAAGTCCTTGTGGTAGTCGTTGCGCCCGTCCCAGTCGTGCAGGTCGGTGGAGATCGTGCAGTCCGCGGCGAGCGCGTCGGACAGCGCGTCCCGGGCGAAGTCCATGATCGAGACGTGCACGTGCCGCGCGCGGACGACGTTCGTCCGCCAGAGGTCCGGGTCGACGCGGAGGCCGGCCGGCTGGCGGGCGTCGTACAGGGCCAGGCGACGGCCGTCCGGGGCGACCAGGTTTACCGATCGACGGGTGCCACTCGGATGGAGTACGACGTGCAGCGGCATCCGGAGGTCGTCGTACAGCTGCCGGATCCGGCGCCCCTCCGCGTCGTCGCCGATCACGTCCGCGAGCCCGGCCTGCAGACCGAGCAGGTGGCAGCCGAGCGCGACGCCGTGGCCGGTGTGGCCGACATACGTCTCGACCGGATCGACGTGGATCGTCTCGGTCGCCGGTAGCGGCAACCCCGGCACCCGCACGATCGTGTCGACGCCGACTCCACCGATGACGAACACGTCCAGCTCCATGCCCCCCGTCATACCGGAATTCGCACCGAAGTGTCAGCTGCCTTTCACGCGATGTGGACAGCCAGGCGGGACGAAGCGCCCCGCCTGGCCGTCAGGTCGCTACCGCGACGTCTCGACGAACTGCCGGATCAGTTCGGCCGGGTCCCGCTCGGGCTCAGGATGCGCCTTCTGCCGTGCGGTCACCGTCTCGGCCGGACCAGGAGTGCGCAGCGAGGTCGTCGTACCGGTCAGCGGCAAGGTGAGCGACGATCCCGCCGGGTCGATCGTCAGCGCCCGGCGTTCGACCAGGTCGTCCGGGTTTCCCGGCTCGACGGTCAGGACGAGCCCGATCCGGTGCCCGGCGGCGAACACCGCGTCATCGGCGTTGAGCTCGAAGGTCAGGTCGTACCAGACTCCGCGCTGCAACGACTCACGCTGGGTCAGGGATCGGTAGTGACCGATGTCCGCCATCGTGCGGGCCACCACGTTCAGGTCGGACGGCGCGGCCGCGATGCCCGTGTCGGCGTAGCAGCCGGTGTCGGTCGCGTTCCCGTCGCCCCAGCAGGTCGAGGTCCCCTTGGTGAAGTACGACGTGTAGCGCGTGGCCGGACCGTAGTCCACCAGGCGTGCCTTGATCGCCGCCGACGGCTGGGAGGACTGCACGCGGACCTTGACGGTGCCGGTGCCGGACAGCCGCACCGCGCCGGCCAGTTCGCTCGTCAGGAACACGGCCCGGTCGGACCGCAGCGTTGTCGGGTCGAGCACGTAGTCGTCGTCGGAATCCTTCCGGTCGGCGAACTCGACTGTGCCCGAGGCCGGCACCGCCTCCGTCGTCAGCGTGCCGGCGGTCCGGCCGGTCGGCGCGGCCAGTGACAGCTTGGTCTGCTGGGCGCCCGCGGCCGGCCAGGTCGCCTCGGTCGTGAACGTGCCGTCCTCGCGCTGGATCGTCGCCATCGGTGTGTCCATCACGCCGTTGTCGAGGCCCTGCAACCAGTGGTCGAACCAGGGGTGCAACCGCTGCACCCAGGTGTCGCGGTAGCTGAACGAGTCGATGTGGACGTCCTGGTGCAGGAAGATCTTGCGCGGTACGCCGTTCTTCGCCAGCTCGTCCCACCACTCGCCGAAGTGTCGCGTCTTGACGTTCTCGTCGTTGAGGCCGTGGACGACGTACACGCTGGACTTCACGTTCGCGGCGTCGAGGCGGTAGTTCCGCGGGTCCCACCAGGGGCTGTAGCTGCCGGTGGCCGAATCGGACGCGGCTTCGAGCTCCTTGGTGAGTTCCGGACAGCGGGGACTGACGTCGTTGCTGACGTAGTCGTGCAGGAACCCGACGTACTTGCCCCAGAACGGTACGCCGTAGCTGCGGGTGTAGTCGTACCAGCTGGAGATGGCCGCGATCGGCACGATGGTCTCGAGGCCGTCCACTCCGGTGCTGGCCACCGAGTTGGCGATGGTGCCGTTCCAGGAGACGCCGATCATGCCGGCCTTTCCGGTGGACCAGTCAGCCGTCACCGGGGCACCCGCGGGCGTGGAGCCCTTCGCGCGGCCGTTCAGCCAGTCGATGACCGCCTTGCCGCCGGCCACCTCGTAGTCGCCGCCGACATCGTCACAACCGGACGAGCGGAACGTGCCGATCAGGTCCACGAAGGCGACCGCGTAGCCGCGCGGTACGAAGTAGTTGTCCAGCCAGGTGTTGAACACCGTGCGGGTGCCGTTCGCGTCGAAGTAGCTTGCCGGGTTCGAGGCGTAGTACGGGGAGGCCTGGATGATGACCGGCACGTCGACGCCGGCCTGTGCGGCCTCACCCGGGCGGATGAGGTCGACCATCACCCGGTCGTTGACGCCGTTCTCGTCGGCGTCGACCGGCACCTCGACGGCGACCCGTTCGCGGATGGCGTTGTCGTACTCGTACACGGGCGCCGTCTGGGTGCCGGTGACGAACGGCCGGCTGTCGGCGGGCCGGCCCGGCGGCGCTGCGTTGGACGTCAGTGGGCTGAAGGCGATCGCGGCGAGAGCTGTGGCCGCTGTGGCGACCGCGATGGTTCGGCGTGGTCGCAGGGACGAGCTGAGCAGCATGGGCGGACTCCTGAGCTTGGCGGACACGCCCCGCGCTGTGGCGCGGGGACGTGCCCGAACCCTAAGCCGAGTCGTCGAGCCGCACCAGAGTTGCCGTCACTGCTTGATCGGGGCGCCGGTCTTGGACTGGAGGTCGTCGAAGGTGACGCCGTCGGCGAGCTCGACCAGCTTCAGGCCGTCGTCGGTGACGTCCAGCACGGCGAGGTCGGTGATGATCCGGTTGACCACGCCGCGGCCGGTGTACGGCAGGTCGCACTCCTCGAGGATCTTGTGCGAGCCGTCCTTGGCGACGTGCTCCATCAGCACGATCACCTTCTTGGCGCCGTGCACCAGGTCCATCGCGCCGCCCATCCCCTTGACCATCTTGCCGGGGATCATCCAGTTCGACAGGTCGCCGGTGGCCGACACCTGCATGGCGCCCAGGATGGCCGCGTCGATCGCGCCGCCGCGGATCATCCCGAACGACAGCGCGGAGTCGAAGAACGAAGCCCCCGGCAGCGTCGTGACGGTCTCCTTGCCGGCGTTGATCAGGTCCGGGTCCTCGTCCCCCTCGACCGGGTACGGCCCGACGCCCAGGATGCCGTTCTCCGACTGCAGTACGACGGTGACGCCGTCCGGGATGTAGTTCGGCACCAGCGTCGGCAGGCCGATGCCGAGGTTCACGTAGGAGCCGTCCGCCAGCTCCGCGGCGGCGCGGGCGGCCATCTGCTCACGGGTGAGTGGCATCTCAGGCCTCCATCTTCTCGCGCTGGGCCTCGTAGGCCTCGCGCGGCTGAACCGTGCGCTTCTCGATCCGCTTCTCGATGTCCTTGCCGACGGCAACGACGCGCTGGACGTAGACACCGGGCAGGTGGATCTCGTCCGGGTCCAGCTCACCAGGCTGGACCAGCTCCTCGACCTGGGCGATGGTGACCCGGCCGGCCATCGCGGCCAGCGGGTTGAAGTTCCGCGCGCTGCGGTCGAACACCAGGTTGCCGTGGGTGTCGCCCTTGAGCGCGTGCACCAGCCCGAAGTCGGTGGTGATCGAGTCCTCCAGCACGTACGTCGTCCCGTTGATCTCCCGGGTCTCCTTCGGCTGCGACGCCTTCGCGACCGTGCCGTCGGCGTTGTACTTCTGCGGCAGCCCGCCCTCGGCGACCTGGGTGCCGACGCCGGCCAGCGTGAAGAAGGCGGCGATCCCGCAGCCGCCGGCCCGCAGCTTCTCGGCCAGCGTGCCCTGCGGGGTCAGCTCGACCTCGAGCTCACCGGACAGGAACTGCCGGGCGAACTCCTTGTTCTCCCCGACGTACGACGACGTCATCTTGGCGATCCGCTTGTCCGCGAGCAGGATCCCGAGGCCCCAGTCGTCGACGCCGCAGTTGTTCGACACGACGCTGAGCCCGGTCACCCCCTTGTCGTGCAGGGCGCTGATCAGCTCCATCGGGTTGCCGCACAGGCCGAAGCCGCCGACCGCGAGGCTCGCGCCGTCGCCGATGTCGTCGACCGCTGCCTGCGGCGAGTCGTACGTCTTGTCCATCCGGCTGCTCCGTTGCAGTGTCGGGGGCTGGGTCGACTCGACTCTAACCAGCCATCCGCGACTCCGGCGAGACCCGCCTGTTGTGGCCGCTGCCACAGGTGTGTCGCCGTACCACAGGAGTGTGTGGCCTGGTGCTATGCGGAGGCTTCGGAGTTGATCAGCAGGTTCAGCTCGTGCATCGCCTCGTAGCGGGCGTCTTCCAGATCCTCGGAGTCGCGGGACAGGACGACGGCCAGGTGCTCCCGGGCAGTCAGAAGGTCGCCGCAGCCGCGGGCGACCCGGGCCAGGCCGATGTGGGCGGCAGCAGCGGTTTCCGGCAGCTCGGCATGCTCGGCCAAGGCCAGCGCCCAGCTGAAGTCCTCGCCGGCCGCGTCCAGGTCACCATGGCGGCGGTAGAGCTCGCCCCGCTGGCACAGGAGCAGTCCGGACTCGTCGTCCGCGCGGAGCTTCTCGGCCAGCTCCAGGGCCTCGCTGATGACGTCGACCGGGTCGTCCACGACCTCTCTGAGCGCTGTCAGCGCCAGGAACATCCCCCAGCGGTCGTCGAGCATCCGGAAGCGTCCCAGCGCCGTACGGAGCGCCTGAGCGGCATCACCCGGAGTGGCGGACGTCAGGCCGGGGTAACCGCGGCACAGCTCGACTGCTGCTCTGGTCCAAGCGTCGCCGCCCTCGTTCCGCGCCAGGACCTCCTCGACCACCGCGGCGGACTCGAACGGCCCGAACACCAGCGACCACAGCAGCACGGTGACGGAGTACCGAAAGGGACCTGTCGTCGCCTGCACGATCTGCTGGGCCAGCTCCAGCTGCTCCTGCTCGGCCGACCCGGCTCCGTGCAGTACGGCGAGCAGGTACTCCTCGTCGAGTCCGACAGGCACGCTCCGGCCCAGGATGCTCAGCACCCGCTCAGCGGCGGCGGCAGCCTCGTCCTGCAGTCCTTGGGACCACCAGTGGCTCGAGTACTCCGCGACAAGCCGCAGCGCCGTCCGGGGGTCGCTCTCACAGGCACGCTCGATCGCGCTCACGACCTCGTCGCCGTACCTGTCGTCACCCCCCAAGTCCACGTACCTCATTGTCCCCCTGGTCTGTTGACGCCGGGTAGCGGGGTCAGAACCGAAGGATGCCCCAGCGGTCCGGGCGGTGCATGTCGACCACGTACTGCGGCGACCAGACCCAGAAGCTGAGGTCGTCGCCCTTCACGTAGGCGCCGTCGACGACCTCGTGCGGCCACTGGCAGCGCATCAGGTTCATCCGCCACTCGTCACCCGGGTTCGGCGGCGTCGCGCGACCCTCGTTGTACGCCGCTAGGTCCGCCCACGGTACGGCGAGCTCCACCGACCAGCCGGTGTCGATGTCGGACGGGTCGTTCAGCGTGCCGTCGATGTCGATCGCTGTCCGTAGCCCGGGCAGGTTGGTCGGGTCCACCGGCACGCCGCCGTCGACGTACGGCTTCGGCAGTGTCAGCTCCCAGATCGTGCCGAGCGGGTTGATCTCGAACTCGTAGTAGTTCAGCCCGTCGCCGTCCGGGTCGAGGAACAGTTCGAAGTTGTTCTCCTCGAACAACTTGGTGTTCTTCTCGGCCATCGTGGACCAGACGTGCGGCTCCTCGAGCAGACCGCCGACGTAGAGGTACTCGTCGTCGTACATCAGCTTCGCCCGGGTCCGGTACTGCGGGACCGGGCCGTCGCCGCCGATGTCGACGAACGGGGTGGTCCACGGCGCGATGTTCCAGGCCGGGTCGGTCAGGGTCCCGTCGAGGGCGGGGGCGACCGGCGTACGCGGGCAGTCGTAGACGGGCAGGTCAGGCATCGGCACGCTCCAGGAGTCGGGCGACGAGATTGGCGACGAGGAAGGTGATCGCGGTCAGCACCGGGACGACGGCCAGTGCCCACGGTGACGACAGGTTCTCGGTGAGGAACGCCAGGACGACGATCAGCATGAAGGCGACCCCGAGGAAGGCCACCACGCGCGGGTTGGGCATCGCGAGCCGGCTCAGCGCGAGCCCGCCGAGCACCATGGTGATCGCGACGATCAGCACCAGCAGCGGGAGGCCGAGCGCGCCGCAGTTCGTGGTGTCGCGGAACCGCTCGCAGCTGCGCTCACTCAGCCACACCAGCGCGATGGTCGCGAACCCGCACAGCAGCCCGACGACGGCGAGGATCACCACCGGCGGCAACGGCGGAGCGTCGTACCGGCCGTCGTCCTCCTCCTGGCTCATTGCCGCAGGCTACCGGGATCCGAGGGAGTGGGCGATCGCGTCACGGACGGCGGCGTCCGTGGGCGCCGGGACGCCGCGCTCGGCGGCGAGCTCGGCCAGCGAGACCATCGTCACGTCGTGCAGGCCGCAACTCGTGAACGTGTGAAAGACCGTCATGTCCGGGTCCACGTTCACCGAGAAGCCGTGACTGGTCACGCCGCGCCGGATCCGCATCCCGATCGAGCACAGCTTCCGGTGGTCCTCGGTCCAGACCCCGACCAGGCTGCTCGCGCCCTTCGGCGTGTCTCGTCGTACCAGCGGGAACCCGAGTGACCCGAGCGCCTCGATCAGCCCGTTCTCGAGCCAGCGCACGATGTCGACCGGCCCGCGGCGCTTCAGGTCGATGACCAGGTACCCGACCAGCTGGCCCGGCCCGTGGTACGTCGCGAACCCGCCCCGATCGACCGCCACCGCCGGAATCCCCGCGGCCTCCGCCGGCAGATCGTCCAGCACGGTCCGCGGCCCGTAGGTGATCACCGGCGGATGACTCAGCAGGAACAGCCGGTCCGGAGCCGCGTCCTCGACCCGCTCTTCCACCCAGCCGCGCATCTCCTTCGCCGCGACCTCGTACTCGACCTCACCCAGATCCACACGCTGCACGACATTCAGCGTAGGTCGTGGGGGGGGGGGGGGCCCCCCCCCCCCGGCGGCCCCCCCCCCCCCCCCCCCCCCCCCCCCCCCGGGCGGCCCCCCCCCCCCCCCCCGGCCCCCCCCCCCCCCGGCCCCCCCCCCCCCCCCCCCCCCCGCCCCCCAGCGGCCGGACGGGGGGGGGGGGGGGGGGGGGGGGGGGGGGGGGGGGGGGGGGGGGGGGGGGGGGGGGGGGGGGGGGGGGGGGGGGGGGGGGGGGGCGGGGGGCCCCCCCCCCCCCCCCCCCCCCCCCCCCCCCCCCCACGACCAGACAGCACGAGGGCGGTGACAGGAGTCACCGCCCTCGATTGGTCGGGCTGACAGGATTTGAACCTGCGACCTCTTCGTCCCGAACGAAGCGCGCTACCAAGCTGCGCCACAGCCCGAAGCCTCGGACAGCTTACATGCGCCTACGGCTGGGACGAAATCGGGTTGATCCGGGGGACCAGGGTGAGCAGCGTGGCCTCCGGCCGGCAGGCGAAACGGACCGGCGCGTACGGCGACGTGCCAAGCCCGGCGGAGACGTGCAGAGCGGCCTGGCGGCCGTTGTGGCCCCACGTGGACAGGCCCTTCACCCGTGAGGTGTCCAGGTCGCAGTTCGTCACGAGGGCGCCGTACAGCGGCACTGCCAGCTGGCCGCCGTGGGTGTGGCCGGCCAGGACCAGCGGGTAGCCGTCGCCGACGAAACCGTTCAGGACCCGCTGGTACGGCGCGTGTGTGACGCCGATCGAGAGGTCGGCCGACGGGTCGATCTCGCCTGCGACCTCGTCGTACCGGTCGCGCTTGATGTGCGGGTCGTCGGTGCCGGCGAAGTCCAGCCGCAGGCCGTTCACCTTGAGAGTGGCCTTGGCGTTGTTCAGGTCGGTCCAGCCGGCGCCGGTGAAGGCCCGGCGCATCTCCTCGTACGGCAGGTCCGGGCCGTGCGGCTTGTGCCGCTGCTTGTGCGCGGGCAGCAGGTACTTGCCCGGGTTCTTGAAGTGCGGCTTCCAGTAGTCGTTGGAGCCGAACACGAACACGCCCGGCAGGTCGAGCAGGTCGCCGTACGCGCGCAGCAGCGGGCGGACTGACCGCTCGTGCGACAGGTTGTCGCCGGTGTTGACGATCAGGTCGGGTTCGAGCGCGGCCAGGTCGTTGACCCAGGTGATCTTCCGTTCCTGGGTGGGCATCAGGTGCAGGTCGGACAGATGCAGGACCCGCAGCGGCGCCGAGCCCTCCGGGAGCACCGGGACCGTCACTCTGCGCAGCGTGAACCAGCGCGCCTCGATCGCAGCCGCGTACGCGACGCAGGCGGCGCCCACGGCGCCGACGACGGCCGTGGCCTTGAGGGTGGTGGTGGCAAGCCCGCTCAAACTCATTTCACCAGCCTGCCACAATCGTGGTCATGTCCAACTCCGGTATGAAGCAGCGGCTGCACGACGACATGACCGCCGCCCTCAAGGCGCGTGACGAGATCCGCAAGTCCACTCTGCGGATGGCGCTCACCGCGGTCACCAAGGCGGAGGTGGCCGGCAAGGAGGCCCGCGAGCTCACCGACGCCGAGATCGTCGACGTCCTCGGCTCTGAGGCGAAGAAGCGCCGCGAGTCGGTGATCGCCTACCGCGAGGCCGGCCGCGCCGAGCTCGCCGACAAGGAACAGGCCGAGGCGGACATCCTCGCCGAGTACCTGCCCGAGCAGCTCACGGAGGAAGAGATCGTCGCCCTGGTCACCGAGACCATCGCCGCCACCGGCGCCGCCGAGCTCGGCCCCCGCGGCATCGGCAAGGTCATGGGCGCCCTCCAGCCCAAGGTCAAGGGCAAGGCCGACGGCGCCGTCGTCTCCGCCGAAGTAAAACGCCAACTCGGCGCCTGACCCCCGCATGGCCGGAACCAGCAGCACCACGTCCGATCCGAGGGCGCGCCGTACACAGATCGGCGGCTACCTGGCGATGGCGGTCGTCGGCGGCGCGCTTGTGTTCCCCTTCCTCATCGGCGAGTTGCTGGTCCGGCAGACGGCCGGCAGCGCCCTGGACGCCCCTTGGGTCCCGTTCGGCGCGGACGACGAAGGCAAGACGCAATTGAGCGTCCTCATCGTGCTGCTCATCGGAGCGCCGTTGCTGCTCGGTGCTCTGATGATCAGCCGCGCCATCCGTCGCCGCATCACGGCAGGCAGCCGCCTGTCAGCCCTGCACTATCCGGCCTCGTTGGCCCTCGTGCTGCTGCCGTTCCTCGTGTACCGCATCGGCTGAGCTATCTGCCGCCGCAGTTCGGGTACTTCGGGTTCCATGGCGGGCAGTTGGGGTCGATCGTGGGTGGGTTGTTGCCCGGCGGCTTGGTGGTCGGGGGCTGGGCCGTGGTGGCCGGCGGGCTCGGCTGGTTCTTCCGGCTGCCGTTGGAGATGTGGATGGTGACGGTCGAGCCTTCGGGAGCGCCCTCGCGTTGCCGCGGGGTGGTGTAGGCGACGGTGCCGGCGGTCTCCTCGGAGTTGACCGTGCCAGGGGCGATCGCGACCTGGAAGCCGGCCTGGCGGAGCCTGTTGGCGGC
Source organism: Kribbella sp. NPDC050470 (assembly GCF_044458365.1). Taxonomy (NCBI): domain Bacteria; kingdom Bacillati; phylum Actinomycetota; class Actinomycetes; order Propionibacteriales; family Kribbellaceae; genus Kribbella; species Kribbella sp. NPDC050470. Next base: position 240,452 of record NZ_JBITHV010000004.1, read on the forward strand.
GTCCTCGGGGTTCATCCCGTTCACGAACGGCAGGTCCTTGACGTCACCGCGCATGGTCTTGTCCGACGGCGCGACGAACTTCGTCGTCGGGTAGCCCTGCAACGCACCCTGCATCGCCGTCATCCAGAGCGGACCGGCGGTGCCGGAACCCGAGGCGTCGCGGATCACCTGGCCGTCGAGGGTCTGTCCGACCAGTTCGTCGTACGGCGGAGAGGCGTCGGCGACCACGGCGGCCGCGGCGAGCTTCGAGGAGTAGCCCGCGTACCACACCGCCTTGGCTTCTTGGATGGTTCCGGTCTTGCCGGCCAGGTCACTCTTGCCGAACTTCAGCCTCGAGCCAGTGCCGCCCGGTTCCATGACCTGGTGCAGCACCGCGTTCACGCCGTCGGCCACCTCCGGGGCGAGGGCCTGCTTGCAGTCCGCGCCGGGAGTGCTCACCGACTTGCCTGCCGCGTTCTTGATCGTGGTGACCAGCCATGGCGAGCAGTACATGCCACGGGCGGCGAAGGCGGCGTACGCGCCGGCCAACTGGAGCGGGCTGACGGTGTCGACGCCCAGGGTCATCGACACGACCTGCTTGAGCGGCTCGCTGGTCTGGGCGTCGTACAGGCCCAGGCTGGCGGCGATCTTGGCGATCGGGCAGAGGCCGGTCTGCTGGGAGAGTTGCAGGAAGTAGGTGTTCGTCGACCTCTGCGCCGCCTGGATCATGGTCGGCACCGGCACGTTCTCGGTGGAGTTGCTCGGCGTGTAGCGGTCGAACGACTCGGTCGACCCGTCGCAGGTGCTGAACTTCTTCCGGGTCAGGTCGATCGTGTTGGGCGAGTTGATCTTGTAGTTGAGCGGGAAGCCCTTCTGGATCGCCGCGGCCACCGTGATGGCCTTCATCGTCGAGCCGATCTGGAAGCCGCCGTACCCACCCGGGTACGACTTCACGACGTTGTAGTTGTACGACGACTGGCCCCGCTTGTTGCCGTACTTACGGCTCTGCACCATCGCCTTCACCAGACCGGTGCCCGGCTCGACGATCGTGATCGCCGCGATCGCCTTGTCGGTGGGCCTGGAGTGCTGGTCGATCGACCTCTGCGCGGCCGCCTGGGTCTTCGGGTCCAGTGACGTGCGGATGGTGAGGCCGGCTGTCTTCAGGTAGTTGGCCCGGTCCGTCTTGGTCTTGCCGAACGCCGGGTTCTTCTCCAGTTCGGAGACGACGAACTCGCAGTAGAACGGGTACGGGCCGTTGGCGCAGCCGAGCTTGTTGGGGGAGACCTTGGCCGGGTCGATGACCGGGGTCTTGAGGGCCGCGTTGGCCTGGGCGACCGAGATGACCTTCAGCTCGAGCATCCGCTTGATGACCACGTCGCGGCGGTCCTTGGCGCGCTTCATGTCGTTGGTCGGGTCGTACCCGGTCGGGTTCTTCACCAGGCCGGCCAGCAGCGCGGCCTGCGGCAGGGTCAGCTGGGAGGCGTGCACCCGGAAGTAGTGCAGGGCGGCGGCCTCGATCCCCCAGGCGCCGTCACCGAAGTTGGCCAGGTTCAGGTACTTCTCGAGGATCTCGTTCTTCGAGTACTGCTTCTCGACCGCGATCGCGTACCGGAGCTCGGCGACCTTGCGCTGGTAGGTCTCGGCCGTCGCGGCCGCGACCTCCTCGGGCGTGTTCGCCTTCTCGACCAGGCTCATCTTCACGTACTGCTGGGTGATGCTCGAACCACCTTGTTGCACCGAGCCCTCGGTCTGGTTTCGCATCAGCGCCCGCAGCGTGCCCTTGAGGTCGAGCGCGCCGTGCTCGTAGAACCGGTCGTCCTCGATCGCGACGATCGCCTTCTGCATGATCGGCGCGACCTGGGTGAGCTTGACCGGCACCCGGTTCTGCTCGGCCAGGGTGGCGATCAGCGACCCGTCGGCGGCCAGGATGGTGCTCTTCTGCTTGAGCGGCACCTCGTCGAACTGCTGTGGCAGGTCCTGCAGCGTGTCGTGGGTCTTCTCGGTGGTGAAGCCGGCGAGCCCGGCGAACGGGATCGCGAGACCGGCGGCCAGGGCCCCCGACAACACGCTCACCCCGAGGAACAGAACCACCGACTGGACGACTCCCCGGTCGCCCTTCTCCCTGACGCGCATGACCATAGAGACTACGGGATCGGCCTGTTGGATTACCGCGGCGAGTGTGACCTCGGTCACGCTCCGCGGCGCGTTCTCCGGAAGTTCATCCGAAAGGATGAGGGCCCGGGCACAATGCCCGGGCCCTCGGTCGTACGACGATCAGGCGGCGTACTGGCGCGCCTCGACCTGAGCCGGTTCCAGCGCCAGGTCCAGCACCTCGCGGACGTCGCTGACCGGGTGCACCGTCAGCTCCGCCAGCACCGACTCCGGCACGTCCTCCAGGTCCGGCTCGTTCCGCTTCGGGATCAGGATCGTGGTCAGCCCGGCCCGGTGCGCGGCGAGCAGCTTCTGCTTCACGCCACCGATCGGGAGCACCCGTCCGGTCAGCGACACCTCACCGGTCATCGCGACCTCCGAGCGGACCGGCCGCCCGGACAGCAGCGACGCCAGCGCGGTCGTCATCGTGACACCCGCCGACGGTCCGTCCTTCGGTACGGCGCCCGCCGGGACGTGGATGTGGGCGTTCCGCTCGGCCAGGTCACCGACCGGCAGCCCCAGCTCCGCGCCGTGCGAGCGCAGGTACGACAGGGCGATCTGCGCCGACTCCTTCATCACGTCACCGAGCTGTCCGGTCAGCGTGACTCCGGTCGCGCCGGTCTCCTTGTCGGCCAGCGACGCCTCGACGAAGAGCACGTCACCACCCGCACCGGTCACCGCGAGCCCGGTCGCCACACCCGGAAGCGCCGTACGCTCGGCCGACTCCGGAGTGAACTTCGGCGAACCCAGGTACCGCTTCAGGTCACCCGAGCCGATGGTCAGCGAGCCCGGGTCGTCGCCCAGGGCAAGCTTCGCCGTCACCTTCCGCAGGACGCGGGCGATCGACCGCTCCAGCTGCCGTACGCCGGCCTCTCGCGTGTACTCGCCGGCCAGCAGCCGCAGCGCCGAGTCGTCGAGGGCCACCTCGTCCGCCGTCAGGCCCGCCCGCTCCAGCTGACGCGGGAGCAGGTGGTCACGGGCGATGACGACCTTCTCGTCCTCGGTGTACCCGTCCAGCTGCACCAGCTCCATCCGATCCAGCAGCGGCGCCGGGATGGAGTCCAGCACGTTCGCCGTGGCCAGGAAGACCACGTCGGACAGGTCCAGCTCGACCTCCAGGTAGTGGTCCCGGAAGGTGTGGTTCTGCGCCGGGTCCAGGACCTCCAGCAGCGCGGCCGTCGGGTCGCCCCGGTAGTCCGCACCCACCTTGTCGATCTCGTCCAGCAGTACGACGGGGTTCATCGAACCCGCCTCGGTGATGGCCCGCACGATCCGGCCGGGCAGCGCGCCGACGTACGTCCGGCGGTGACCGCGGATCTCGGCCTCGTCCCGGACACCGCCCAGCGCGACCCGGACGAACTTCCGGCCCATCGCCCTAGCCACGGACTCGCCCAGCGAGGTCTTACCCACGCCAGGAGGACCGACCAGGGCCAGTACGGCGCCACTGCGGCGGCCACCGACCACTCCGAGACCACGGTCCGCGCGGCGACGCCGTACGGCCAGGTACTCGGTGATGCGCTCCTTCACGTCGTCCAGGCCGGCGTGGTCCGCGTCCAGCACGGCCCGGGACTCCCGGATGTCGTAGCTGTCCTCGGTGCGCTCGTTCCACGGCATCTCCAGCACCGTGTCCAGCCAGGTCCGGATCCAGCCGACCTCGGGGGACTGCTCCGCGGTCCGCTCCAGCTTGTCGACCTCGGCGAGCGCGGCCTTGCGGACGTGCTCGGGCAGATCGGCGGCCTCGACCCGGGCCCGGTAGTCCTCTTCCTCGGACTCGGCCTTGCCGTCCAGCTCGGCCAGCTCCTTGCGGATCGCGGCCATCTGCTGGCGCAGCAGGAACTCCCGCTGCTGCTTCTCCATACCCTCCTGGACGTCCTTCTGGATCGTCTCGGAGACCTCGAGCTCGGCCAGGTGGTCCTTCACCCAGCCGATCAGCTTCTCCAGCCGCTCGGAGACGTTCGCGTTCTCCACCAGCCAGGACTTCTGCTCGTTCGTCAGGTACGACGCGTAGCCGGCCAGGTCGGACAGCTCCGCCGGGTCGTTCACCTGCTTCACGGAGTCGATGACCTGCCAGGCGCCGCGCCGCTGCAGCACCGACGTCACCAGGGTCTTGTACTCGCGGGCGAGCTCGGCCGACCGGGTGTCGGTGATCTCGTGCAGCACGGTCGCGCCGACCCAGAGCGCGGCGCCCGGACCGGTGGTCCCGGCGCCGATCAGGACCCGGGAGGTCCCACGGATGACGGCCGCCTGGGCTCCGCCCGGCAGCCGGCCGATCTGCTCGATTTCACCGAGCGTCCCGGCCTTGGCATATTTCCCGTCCAGCCGCGGCACCAGCAGGACCTGGTCCTGGCCGGCTGCCTGCGCGGCGTCGATCGCGGCCCGGGCCTCGGTGTCGGTCAACCGGACCGGCACGACCATTCCCGGCAGGACCACGGCGTCGTCCAGCGGCAGGACAGGAAGATTCAACGTATCGGTCACGCTGTCACACCCTTTTCAAGATTGAGTCTGACAGGCTCAACCATGGGTGTAAGCAAGTAATTCCCGGCGTTCGCTGTGGGTGAACTCAGGCGGTGAGGAGGTCGCCGATCTGGCGTAGACCGGTGAGGTCGTGGACGTCGTCGGCCAGGGCCGGGACCTCGACGGTCGGGATCGAGCGGTGGCCGCGGCGGAACCGGTCGGCCCGCTTGTGGTCGCCGACGACCTGCTGCATCTTGTCCGCGTGCAACCGCAGTACGGCGGCCGTCAGCGGCGACTTGTCCGCCTCCTCGAGCCGCTCCGCTGCGGCGAGTGACCGCTCGGCCGACAGATCCGGAGCGTGGGTGTTCGTCACCCGGTTCAGGACGACGCCGGCCAGCGGCATGCTCTCCTCACGCAAACGCTCGGCGAAGTACGACGCTTCCCGCAGCGCGTCGTTCTGCGGAGCGGCGACCACCAGGAACGCGGTGTGCGGCTCCCGCAGCAGCGCCACCGTCTGCTCGGCCCGCTGCCGGAAGCCGCCGAACAACGTGTCGAAGGCAGCCACGAACGTCTGGACGTCGGTCAGCACCTGAGCGCCGAGCACCTTGTTCATCACGGACATCGCCATGTTCACGCCGGCCGACATCAGCCGGAACGGCCCGCGGGCCGGCGCCAGCAGCAACCGCAGGAACCGTCCCTCCAGCAGCGACGCCAGCCGCTCCGGCGCGTCCAGGAAGTCCAGCGCGGACCGCGACGGTGGCGTGTCCACCACGATCAGGTCCCAGTCTCCGGACTGCTCGGCCTGCTTGTGCAGCTGCCCGAGCTTCTCCATCGCCATGTACTCCTGCGTCCCGGCGAACGACGACGACAGCGCCTGGTAGAACGGGTTCGCCAGGATCTGCTCGGCCTTCTCCGGGGTCGCGTGGGCGAGCACGACCTCGTCGAAGGTCCGCTTCATGTCCAGCATCATCGCGTCCAGCCGGCCGCCGTTCGTGGCGTTCACCTGCGCGACCGCCCGCGGGGTGTTGTCGAGCTCGGTCAGCCCGAGCGACTGCGCCAGCCGCCGGGCCGGATCGATCGTCAGTACGACGACCTTCCGCCCGCGCTCCGCCGCCCGCAGGCCCAGCGCGGCGGCCGTAGTCGTCTTGCCGACCCCACCTGCGCCGCAGGTCACGACGATGCGCGTCCCAGGATCGTCGATCAGCGCATCCAGATCCAGGTCCGTCACGCGCGCAACTCCTCAGCCAGGTCGAACAGGGCGCCTTGGTCGATACCGTCCGGCAGCAGCGGCAGCTGGGTGACCTGCTTGCCCAAAGCATCTATCCGGTCGCGGTTCTCGCGTTCCAGCCCGACCCGGACGGCGTGGTCGTGCGCCTCCGCGGCCAACGTCGCGACGAGGTGCTTGCTGACCGCGACACCGGCCGAGCGCAAGCCCTTGCTGAGCTCGGTCGTGGGCAGTTCTTCCTTCACCGCAAGGGCGAGCGCGTCGTCGTCCAGCGGGCTGTTGCGGACCATGTTCACCACGATCGACCCGATCCGCAGGTCCAGCGCCTCCAGCTGCTCGACCGCGTCCAGCGTCTCCTGGACCGGCATCTCCTCGAGCAGCGTGACCAGGTGGATCCGGGTCACGTCCGAGCGCAGCATGCCCATGATCGCGTCGGCCTGGTTCCGGATCGGGCCGACCTTGGCCAGGTCGGCGACCTCGTGGTTCACATTCAGGAACGGCGCGATCCGGCCGGTCGGCGGTGCGTCCAGCACGACGGCGTCGTACGCGAGCCGGCCGTGCGACTTCCGCCGGGTCGCCTCGTAGACCTTGCCGGTCAGCAGGACGTCGCGCAGCCCAGGGGCGATCGTCGTGACGAAGTCGATGGCGCCCACCTTGTCGAGCGCTTTCCCGGCGCGGCCGAGGTGGTAGTACATGTCGAGGTACTCCAGCAGCGCGGCCTCTGCGTCCACGGCCAGCGCGTACACCTCGCCGCCGCCCGGACCGTGGGCGATCCGGCGCTCGACGTACGGCAGCGGCGGCACGTCGAACAGCTGGGCGATGCCCTGCCGGCCCTCGACCTCGACGAGCAGGACGCGCTTGCCCTGGTCGGCCAGGGCAAGCGCCATGGCGGCCGCAACAGTCGTCTTCCCGGTGCCACCTTTGCCGGTGACCACGTGCAGCCTCGCCATACGGTCCAGGGTAGGACGTGGCCCACAGCACACCGGATGAGGAGCCCGTTAGAGTCCCCTTCATGAAGAAGTTCGAGTACTTCACCGCGCCGCTGCTGGTCCACTCGACCAAGGAGATCCTGGACAACTTCGGCCAGGACGGCTGGGAGCTGGTCCAGGTCGTCCAAGGCCCGAACCCGGAGTCGCTGGTCGCCTACCTGAAGCGGGAGATCGAGGACAAATGAGCCACCCCGAGGAGAAGCTCGCCGAGCTCGGCCTGAAGCTGCCCGAGGTGGCCAAGCCGGTCGCCGCCTACGTCCCCGCCGTACGGACCGGGAACCTGGTCTACACCTCCGGTCAGCTGCCGCTGCGCGAGGGCACCCTGATCGCCACCGGCAAGGTCGGCGACGCCGTCACCGCCGAGGTCGCGAGCGAGTGCGCGCAGCAGTGCGCGCTGAACGCGCTGGCCGCGGTCAAGGCCGAGATCGGTGACCTCGCGAACGTGCAGCGGATCGTCAAGGCGGTCGCGTTCATCGCGTCCACGTCCGACTTCACCGGCCAGCCGCAGGTCGCCAACGGCGCCTCGGAGCTGTTCGGCCAGGTGTTCGGCGGGGCCGGCCAGCACGCCCGGAGCGCGGTCGGCGTCCCGGTGCTGCCGCTGGACGCGCCGGTCGAGGTCGAGCTGATCGTCGAGGTCGCCTGACCGTCGCATGGTCCGCAACCTGAAGTCCGAGTTGCTGTCCGGCCGGATGGCGTCGGCCGCGCTGGAGTTCGCCCGCGAGGGCCGGACGCCGGCCGAGCCGCGTCCGGCCTCGACGGTGATCCTGCTCCGCGACACTGCCGCCGGACCGGAGGTCTACCTGCTCCGGCGGCAGCGGACGATGGCGTTCGCGGCCGGTATGACGGTCTTCCCGGGCGGCCGGGTGGACGGGGCCGACTCGACCGTGGCCGACTCGTGGTCCGGGCCGGCGCCGGCCTGGTTCGCGGACCGGCTGGGGTGCGACGAGCAGACGGCGTCGGCATACGTCGCGGCCGCCGTGCGGGAGACGTTCGAGGAGTCGGGCGTGCTGCTGGCCGGTCCGTCCACCTCGTCCGTCGTCGGCGACACGACCGGCGACGACTGGGAGGCGGACCGGGTCGCGCTGGAGGCGCGGGAGCTCGGATTCGCCGACTTCCTGCACCGGCGTGGGCTCGTCCTACGCGCGGACCTGCTCGGGCCGTGGGCGCACTGGATCACGCCGGAGTTCGAGCCCCGGCGGTACGACACCCGCTTCTTCGTCGCCGCACTCCCGGCCGGGCAGGTGACCCGCGACGTGACGAGCGAGTCCGACCAGGTCGCCTGGATGCGCCCGGCGGACGCCGTCGCAGCGGTCGACTCAGGCGATCTGCTGATGCTGCCCCCGACGTACGTGTGCTGCCGAGACCTCACGCCGTACGACGACGTGGGGGGAATCCTCACCGCCGCCGCCAACCGCGAGATCCGCGCCGTCATGCCGACCATCCGCATCGAAGGCACCCAGGCCTACCTGGAGACCACATGACCGACTTCGCGACGCTGGTGCGGGCGGACAACCCCGGGCTGATGACGCTGGATGGGACCAACACCTGGATCCTGCGGGCGCCGGGGGCGGGCGAGTCGGTGGTGGTGGACCCGGGCCCGATGCTCGAGGACCACCTGCGGGCCGTGCTCGACCAGGCCGGCAAGGTGGCCGTCGTACTGCTGACGCACAAGCACCCGGACCACTCCGAAGGCGCTGCCTGGTTCGCGAACCAGGCCGGGTGCGGGGTCCGAGCGGTCGACCCGGCGTACCGGCTGCCCACCGATCGCGCCCACGGCCTGAGCGAAGGCGACGTGATCACAGTCGGCGGCCTCCGCATCGAGGTCCTCCCGACTCCCGGCCACACGATGGACTCGGTCTGCTTCTGGCTCCCGCAGGACGGCTCGCTGCTGACCGGCGACACCGTCCTCGGCCGCGGTACGTCGGTCGTCGCCCACCCGGACGGTGCCCTCGGCCCCTACCTCGACTCCCTGGACCGCCTGCTGGCCTTCGCCAACTCGGCCGCCGGCGTCGAGCGCCTGCTCCCCGGCCACGGCCCCGTCATCGACGACCCGACCGACGTCCTCACCTACTACGTCAACCACCGCCAGGAACGCCTCGACCAGGTCCGCGCAGCCCTGACCGCCGGCCACACCACCCCCGAAGCAATCGTCGCCCACGTCTACGCCGACGTACCCCCCACCCTCTGGCCCGCCGCCGAACGCTCCGTCCGAGCCCAGTTGGACTACTTGAGGGGATAACCCCGGGTGTCGTGGGTTCTCCCCTCGTCTGCGAGCAGAGAACCCACACCTCGAGGGGATCTCCCCTCGAACTGGATTTCCACAGATTGGGGGATGCGGGGGCGGAACCGGCGTCGGGTGGCAGATGCTGGCGGGGTGAATCGGATGCTCGAGCTGCTCGCGGGGCGACAAGGCGGCGTGTTCAGTCGTGCCCAGGCGTTGGCGTGTGGATACACCCTCGACCAGATCGTTCGCCGGCTCAGCGACGGCCGCTGGCAGCGGATCCGGCGTGGACAGTACGCCGAGCGGGTGGATCTCTCCGCGCTGCAACATTGGGAGCGCGCGGAGTGGGACCATCGCCGGCAGATCCATGCGGTCATGAACTCGCTACGAACCGGGTCTGTTGTGGTCAGCCATCAATCGTCGCTCGTGCTGCACCGTCTACCGCGCTGGGGGCTGGACCTCAGCAGGGTGCACGTCACACGTCTAGATGGGCAGTCCGGTGGAGTCGTCGCGGGCGTTCAGCATCACCTCGGGAAGCTGGCAACCGCTGACCTGGCCGAGGTCGAAGGCCGGCTGGTGACGAGCCCACTTCGCGCCGCAGTCGAGTCGGCCTGTACGACGTCGTTCGAGGCGGCCGTCGTGGGTGTCGACGCTGCACTCCGTGAGTACGAGGTCAGTGATGCGGACGTCCGCCGCCTGCTGCACGTCTCCGAGTTCTGGCCCGGAAGTCCGAACGCGCGGGCGGCGTTGCGCTTCGGAAATCGGCTGTCGGAGTCGGTCGGTGAGTCGCGCCTGCGGGTCCTGCTGCACGAGTACGGTCTGCCGACGCCGGTTCTTCAGGCCGAGCTGCACGACGCCGACGGGTTTGTCGGGCGTGTCGACTTCCACTTCCCGGCGTACGACACGGTGGTCGAGTTCGACGGCATGCTCAAGTACGGCGGCGGATCGCCGGAGGTGCTGGTCCGCGAGAAGCGCCGCGAGGACCGGTTACGGGCCCTCGGCCTCACCGTGGTCCGAGCTGACTGGGCCGACCTCGAGCGTCCGGCCCACCTGGCGGGCACCATCGGGAGAGCGCTCACAGGCCCCGCCCGAGCCGCCTGACGCCGTACCGCACCCGCTCGACGCCCCGCTCCTCGGCCGCGCGGCTGCGCGCCTCGTTCGAGCGGATATCCGGCCGACGCCAGGGTTCTCCCCTCGTGTACGGGCGGAGAACCCCCACTCCGAGTGGATATCCGCTCGAAGTGGGCCAGGGGAGGGCGGGGGTGGCAGGGCAGGGCAGGGCTGCGCGGGGTGGTGCCGCGGCGGGGTGGGGTCGCGCGGGATGGGGTTAGCGGGCTCGGCGTTGGAGGCGGTCTACGTCCAGGAGGACGACGGAGCGGGGTTCTAGGCGGACCCAGCCTCGGGAGGCGAAGTCGGCTAGGGCCTTGTTGACGGTTTCGCGGGAGGCGCCGACGAGTTGGGCCAGCTCCTCCTGGGTCAGGTCGTGGTGCACGTGGACGCCGTCGTCGGCGGTGCGGCCGAAGCGGCTGGCCAGGTCGAGCAGGGCCTTGGCGACCCGGCCGGGTACGTCGGAGAACACCAGGTCGGCCACCACGTCGGAGACCTTGCGCAGCCGGGACGCCAGCTGGAGCAGGAGGCCGCGGGCCACCTCGGGGCGGCCGGCCAGCCAGCGCAGCAGCTCGTCGTGGGTCAGCGACATCATTGACGCGTCGGTCACCGCGGTCACGGTGGCGGACCGCGGACCCGGGTCGAACAGCGAGAGCTCGCCGAACATCTGGCCCGGGCCGAGCACGGCGATCAGGTTCTCCCGGCCGTCGGCGGAGGTGCGGCCCAGCTTGACCTTGCCCTCGACCACGACGAACAGCCGGTCACCGGAGTCGCCTTCGTGGAACAGGACCTGGCCGCGGCGCAGCCGGTTCTCGGTCATCGACGCGGCCAGCGCGTCGGCTGCCTCGTCGTCGAGCTGACTGAACAGCGGTGCCTGTCGGAGCACTGCGGCATCCACTTTGGGCCTCCTCGGACCTTCGACCACGGCTGACGGGCGGGGTCCGGCCTCGCCCGGCACCGGGCCGTTACCGCCCGGTTGCCCCAAAACCGTAGCCCCTCAGGTGTCGGCGCCGCCACGTAGGCTTGCCTCCATGCCATCCCAGCGTGTCGCGGACCCCGTCGTCGAGGTGCCGCTGAAGCTGCCCCGCAAGGCGCCGGTCTACACCGGTGAGACCCACACCCAGCTGGTCCGCCGGGCCCGCAAGATGCACAAGGTGCTCACCGAGACGTATCCGGACGCTCACTGCGAGCTGGACTTCACCAACCCGCTCGAGTTGCTGGTGGCCACCATCCTGTCGGCCCAGACCACCGACGTGATGGTGAACAAGGTGACTCCGACGCTGTTCGCCAAGTACCCGACCGCCCAGGCCTACGCGGAGGCCGACCGGGAGGAGCTGGAGGCGATCCTGAAGCCGACCGGCTTCTTCCGGGCCAAGACCAACAGCGTGATGAAGCTCGGCCAGGCCCTGGTCGACGAGTACGACGGCGTCGTGCCGGGCAAGCTGGAGGAGCTGGTGAAGCTGCCCGGCACCGGCCGGAAGACGGCGAACGTGGTCCTCGGCAACGCCTTCGGGGTCCCCGGGATCACCGTCGACACCCACTTCGGCCGCCTGGTCCGCAGGTTCGGCTGGACCACCGAGGAGGACCCGGTCAAGGTCGAGCACCTGATCGGCGCGCTGTTCCCGAAGAAGGACTGGACGATGCTGTCGCACCGGCTGATCTTCCACGGCCGCCGCCGCTGCCACGCCAAGAAGCCGGCCTGCGGCGCCTGCCCGATCGCCCAGTGGTGCCCGTCGTACGGCGCGGGCCCGACCGACCCCGTGGTCGCCGCGAAGCTGGTGAAGGTCCCGGCGTGAGACTCCGTACGACGCTCTGCGCGACCAGCTGGCTCGTCGCCGGACTGGTCCTGGCGTCGTGCGGATCCGAGCCGGCCGACGACTCCCAGTCCTCGGCGACCGGCACCACGGCCAACGCCTCGGCCAAGGTCGCGGCCTGCCCGTCGACACCGTCCAAGCCTCCGGTCAGCAACGGCCTGCCCGACGTCAGCCTGCGGTGCCTCGGCGAGGGCCCGGACATCCGGCTGGCCGACCTCCGGGGCCCGCTCGTCGTCAACGTCTGGGCCCAGTGGTGCGGTCCGTGCCGCGACGAGGCGCCGTACCTGGCTGCGTTGGCGAAGACCGGGAAGGTGCAGATGCTCGGGATCGACTACGCCGACCCGCGGCCCGAGCTGGCGGTGAAGTTCGCGACCGACGAAGGGCTGGCCTACCCGCACCTGGTCGACCAGGACAAGACGATCCAGCAGGCGCTGCGGATCGGCGGCCCGCCGCTGACCGCCTTCGTCGACAAGGACGGCGCCGTCGTCCACGTGCATCGCGGCGTGCTCACCTCGCAGCAGCAGCTCGACCAGCTGGTGAAGGACAAGCTCGGAGTGGCCCTATGACCTTCGAGGGTGTCGAGATCCCGGAGTGGCTGAAGCCGTTGGCGACGGCGTCGGAGGAGGTGGACCCGGCGCAGTTGTCGAGGTTCCTGCCGCCGGACGATCCGTCGGTGCGCAAGTCCGCGGTACTGATCTTGCTTGCTGAGGGCAACGATGGGCCGGAGGTGCTGCTGACCGAGCGCGCCTGGACGTTGCGCCGCCACGCCGGGCAGATGGCGTTTCCCGGCGGCGGTGTCGACCCGGAGGACGGGACCGGTGAGCCGGGCCTGGTGCGAACCGCGCTGCGCGAGGCCGAGGAGGAGACCGGGCTGGACCCGGCCGGGGTGGTGCCGTTCGCGGTCTGGCCCGCCCTGTGGGTGCCGGTGAGCAACTTCGGAGTGTCACCGGTGCTGGGCTGGTGGCGGGAGCCGTCGCCGGTGGCCGTGGTCGACCCGGCCGAGGTCGCGTCGGTCCACACCGTGTCCGTGCAGGCGCTGGCCGACCCGGCGAACCGGATCAGCTGCCTGCACCCGTCCGGGTTCACCGGCCCGGCCTTCACCGTCGGTGACCTCTACATCTGGGGTTTCACCGCCGGTCTGCTGGACAAATTGCTCGTCCTCGGTGGCTGGTCGCGCGACTGGGACCCCTCCGTCGTCGTACCGTTGCCCGACCGGCTGGTCGAGGCGGCCTGGCGGAGTGAGGGACGGCGGCCGGAGGAAGTGCGGCGGATGACCGCCATCGAGCACGACCTCGGCCGGTCTGAGGGTGTCCAGTCGGAAGGTGTGGAGTGAGCAAGCTCGACTACGCGCTGCTGATCATCACCGGGCTGGTGGCGATCTCCGGGTACATCGAGGGGTTCGTGCTGGGCGCGTGCGCCACGCTGGGCCTGCTCGGCGGCGCCGCGGTCGGCGTCTGGGTGGTGCCCCGGGTGCTGGACAACTTCTCCCCGAGCGTCTCGGTGTCGTTCGCGGCACTGGTGCTGGTGGTGATCCTGGCCTCGATCGGCCGCACGATAGGCGCCGTCCTCGGGTCCAGGCTGAGAAACAAGATCTCCTGGACGCCGGTGAAGGCGGTCGACGCGCTCGGCGGGGCCGCGCTGGCCGCGGTCTCGGTGCTGATCGTGTCCTGGGTGCTCGGCGTGGCGGTGAGCGGCGCCCGGATCCCGAGCGTGACGTCGGCGGTGCGCGGCTCGCAGGTGCTGGCGAAGGTCGACGAGGTGCTGCCGCAGCGTGCCGACCAGGCCTTGCAGGCGTTCAACGACGTGGTCAACACCGATCTGTTCCCGCGGTTCCTGGACCCGTTCGTGCCGGAGCGGATCCGGGAGACGCAGCCGCCGGACGGCGAGATCTCCCGGCAGCCGGCCGTCCGGGCGGCGTACAGCCGGATCGCCAAGATCACCGGGGTGGCCAACTGCTCGCGCGGTCTGGAGGGCAGCGGGTTCGTCTACGCGCCGCAGCGGGTGATGACGAACGCGCACGTGGTCGCCGGCGTCGGCTCGCCGCAGGTCGAGGTGGACGGGCAGTCGTACGAGGCGTCCGTGGTGGTGTTCGACCCCGAGGTCGACATCGCGGTCCTGTACGTGCCGAAGCTGACCACCAAGCCGCTGCCATTCGACTTCACCGGCAAGGCGGACGACCCGGCCGTCGTCCTCGGCTACCCGGAGAACGGCCCGTTCGACTCCGAGCCGGCCCGGATCCGGTCCGAGGAGCGCCTCCGCGGCCCGGACATCTACGGCGACCGGACGGTCACCCGGGAGGCGTTCTCGATCTGGGCCTCGGTCCGCCCCGGCAACTCCGGCGGCCCGCTGCTGTCCAACAAGGGCACTGTGTACGGCGTGGTGTTCGCGGCCTCGGTCGAGGACAACCGGACCGGCTACGTGCTCACCGCCGAGCAGGTCTCCGACGACGCCCGCGAAGGCGCGACCGCCACCCAGGAAGTTTCCACGAGAACCTGTACCTAGCGTGCAGCAGATCCGCGCCGCCACCGCGTTCTAGGAGTATGACGGTGACGACGGAGGGGACGTTGTCGTTCGACGAGTTGGTGGTCTCGACCGAGCGGCGGCTGCTGCGGCTCGGCCTGATGCTGACCGGGGGCGTGCACAGCGCCGAGGACCTGGTCCAGACGGTGTTCGCCCGGGCGCACCGCAAGTGGGACCGGATCCAGTCGCTGGACAACCCCGAGGCCTATTTGCGGACGATGGTGGTCAACGAGTTCCTCAGCTGGCGCCGCCTGCTGAAGAACCGGGAGCTGCCGGTCGCCGAGCCGGTCGACCTGCCCTCCACCGAGGACATCGGCACCCGTCAGGCCCTGCAAGACACTGCCTGGCGACTACTCGCGACCTTGCCCCGGCAGCAACGCGCCGTACTCGTCCTGAGGTACTACGAAGACCTGCCGGACGCCGAGATCGCCGCCGTGCTCGGGTGCGCGCCCGGGACGGTCCGGTCCAACGCGGCCCGCGGGCTGGCGACACTGCGGGACACACTGCCTGCTGAGGAGGAGCGCTGATGGCCAGGCTGACCGACGAAGAGCTCGAGCGCCTGCTCCGGGAGACCTTTGCGGACAAGGAGTCGCTGGTCGACAACTTGCCGAAGGCAACCAAGCATCGGCGTCCGCTGGCGCCGATCCTGATGGCAGCGGCGGCGGTGCTCGTCGTCCTGGCAGGCACCGTGTACGGCGTCACTCGCGACCGCGACACGGATCCGGTGGCGAGCTCGACCACGACCGGGGTCGTGGACGCCGGGGCGAGAGCCGGTGCCTCCGAGAACGCCCAGATCTGGGCGGCTGCGATCCTGGCCGGCGCACAGCAGTACAAGCCGCCGCAGGACTGGCAGTCGCTGGTTTTGCAGGATCAATCCGTCATCGTCACCCAGGCGAAACGGGACAGCGCCGTTCCGACCTTCACCGCAGCGGACAAGGACAAGATCGTCCAGCTGGTCGGCAGGGTGGTCACTGTCGCCTGGAGCTCCACTCGCACCAGCGCGGACACCTGCGAGGACCAGGCGCTCGGGGAGGTCACGGTCGGTCCGGTGATCGACAAGGGCGACCACAAGGAGGTCGCAGTCGGCATCGAGCGCATGTGCAGCTACGGCCACTGGGCGACCTACCGGCTCGAGAAGCAGGGGGTCGCGTGGGTGGTGACCGGCACGGTCGGCCCGGTGCACCAGAAGATCCCGGTGAGCTGCGTCATGTCCGGAAAGACGCCAGCCAGTCCACGATCAGGGTGTTGAACAGGTCCGGGACCTCTTCGTGCGGGAAGTGGCCGGCCGGGGTGAGGAACTCGTGCCGGAGCGGGGCCGCGACCAGGTGCGGTGGGGTCACCGCGGTCGGGGACACCGCCGGGTCCTGGGCTCCATGGACCTGCAGCACGGGTACGGCGACCGGCGTACGCATCCTGGCCGAGTACTTGCGACCGTCGGGCCGCAGCCGGGAGCGGACGAACCAGCGGTGGTACTCGAGCGCACAGTGCGGCGCCGGCCACACCTGCAGGGCAGCGCGGTACCGGCGGGACGACTCGGCGTCCGGGAACGTGCCACCAGGCGCGGACCAGGCGCGCAGCAGGCGCTCGATGTGGAGGCCGTCGTGCGCGAGCAGACGACGCTCGGGAAAGATCGGCAGCTGGAACCAGGCGGTGTGGGTCAGCGCCTTCGACTGACCGGACCTGGTCAGCAGCAACGGGTGCGGCGCCGAGACGGCCGCGAGCCCGCGGACCTGTCGCGGTGCGAGTACGGCGGCCGACCAGCCGATGAACCCGCCCCAGCCGTGCCCGACGACGACAGCGTCCGTGGCCCCAAGGGACCGGATGACACCGGACACATCTGCGGCGGCTGTGTAGGGGTCGTAACCACCGGGGGTCTTGTCACTGGCGCCGTACCCGCGCAGGTCCATCGCGACCGCGCGGTACCCGGCCGCGGCGACGACCGGCAGCTGATGGCGCCAGGCCCACCAGAACTCGGGGAAGCCGTGCAGGAACAGCACCAGCGGTGCGTCCGCCGGCCCGCACTCCGCGACGTGGAACCGGGCCCCGTTGGCCGCCACCAGCGAGTGCGACCAGGGCCCGTCGACCAGCAGGTCGACGACACCGGCCGGGCTCAGCGCTGCACGCTCTTCGGTTCGATCTGCTCGGTCTCGTCACCCTTGCCGAT
Source organism: Kribbella sp. NPDC050470 (assembly GCF_044458365.1). Classification (NCBI taxonomy): domain Bacteria; kingdom Bacillati; phylum Actinomycetota; class Actinomycetes; order Propionibacteriales; family Kribbellaceae; genus Kribbella; species Kribbella sp. NPDC050470. The sequence goes on from NZ_JBITHV010000004.1 coordinate 257,076, forward strand.
CGCCTTCAGCACCTCGACCGACTCCTTCGAGGTCTCGATCGCGCGCTGCGGGCCCTTGGCGTTGCGGAGCGAGCGCCTGCCGAGCAGCACCAGCACCGCGGCGATCAGCAGGTAGACCACGGCGACGATCAGGAAGGCCAGCGCCGGGTGCAGCCCGAGGGCGGTCAACCCGTACGCCGCCGCGATGGACAGCAGGATGATCGCCAGCAGGGCCAGGAAGGCAGCACCGCCGAACATGCCGGCCCCGGTCCCGGCCGCCACCGCGGTCTTCTTCAGCTCGGTCTTCGCCAGCTCGACCTCACCGCGGACCAGGCTGGACAGATCCTTGCTGGCGTTCGCGACGAGCTGCCCGACCGTGGGCTCACTCCCGTTCGGCCCCATCGACATGGCACTCCTTCCGCTGCGTCCCTTGACACTACCGCCGTCCGTCCCGATCTACGGGTACCCCCGACCCGGGAAGGTCAGTCGGCGTACTCGCGATTGCGCCGGAACAGCAGCACCGCCGCGATCAGGGCGGCCAGCAACGACGCGACCAGTACGGCGGCCTTCGCCCGCTCCACCTGGGCGGCATCGTCGGCGAACGCCAGCTGGGCGATCAGCAGCGCGACCGTGAACCCGATCCCGGCCAGCACCGACACCGCGCCGACGTCCCGCCAGGACAGGTCGGAGTTCAGCTCGGCCCGGGTGAACCGCGCGGTCAGCCAGGAGCCGCCGAACACCCCGGCCGTCTTGCCGAGCAGCAGCCCGGCGACCACGCCGATCGCGACCGGATCGGTCACCAGCTGCCGTACGGCGCTCCCGCTCAACGTCACGCCCGCCGCGAACAACGCGAACAGCGGTACGGCGACCCCGGCCGACCACGGCCGCAGCCGGTGCTCGATCCGCTCGGCCGGCGCGTGCTCCTCACCCGGGTCCGCGACCACCCGGGTGCCCAGGCCGAGCGCGACCCCGGCGATGGTGGCGTGGATCCCCGACTCGTGCATGAACCACCAGGCGGCGACCGCGATCGGCACGTAGAGGAACGGCGTACGGATCCGGCGGCGCTGCAGCAGGTACCAGACCGCGATCAGGGCAATCGCGGCGAGCAGCTCGAGCAGGTGGAACCCGTGCGAGAAGAACGCCGCGATCACCAGGATCGCGCCGAAGTCGTCGACCACCGCCAGCGTCAGCAGGAACGCCCGCAAGGCACTCGGCAGCGACGAGCCGACGATCGCCAGGACGGCCAGGGCGAACGCGATATCCGTTGCCGTCGGCACCGCCCAGCCCTCCGGCCTGCCGTCGTCGGCGATCAGGTTCACCGCCAGGTAGATGATTGCCGGAAGCACCATTCCGGCCACGGCGGCGACCACCGGCACGACCGCCTCGCTGAGCCGGGACAAGGTGCCGACCACAAGCTCGCGCTTGAGCTCGACGCCGGCCAGGAAGAAGAACAGCGTGAGCGCGCCGTCGGACGCCCACGCCTCGACGGTCAGCGGACCGATCTCGGTGTCGCGCAGGTGGTGGTACGCGTCCTGCCAGGGCGAGTTCGCCCAGACGAGCGCGACGACGGCGGCCGCGAGCAGCAACAGGCCGCCGGTGGTCTCGGCGCGCAGGGTGTCGGCGAGAATCGCCCGCTCCCGCCCCATGATGCGGGGGAACGCGCGCTTCTTCTGCCGGATCCGCGGGGTCTGGCTCATCGTCAGGCGCCCTTCGGTCGGGGGGTCGTTCGGACACTTTGCCGACCAGGCTTCCCGGCACACCTCCGCCACCCGGCAGGGCGGCGGTTCCAACTCACGAGATTCTACCGGTTGGTGTTTGCCCCGGCAGGCAGGTTGCGGCAGGGTTGGGCCCGGTGCGCCGGGAAGTCTGGTCGGCATGCTCGTCCCCACACCGGGTGCGAGCCTCGCTGCCGTTGCCCCGGGAGGTGCCGTGGTCTGTCAGGACCCTGTGAGAGACATCACTCGTTCCACCGTTCCCGGCGTACGCTGCAAGCGTGCACGGAGAGCAGATGGCCGAGGACTTCCCGGTGGTCAGCCTGGACGACGAGGCGCGGCAGGCGGTCGAGCTGCTCGCGTCCCGGCGGCTGCCCGGGCTGATCGTGACCAGGCCGGACGGCAACCCGTACGCCGTACTCCCGGCTTCGCAGGTGGTCCGGTTCCTGGTGCCGAGCTACGTCCAGGACGACCCGTCGCTGGCCCGGGTGATCGACGAGTCGCTGGCCGACCGGGTCGCGGACAAGCTGGCCGGGATGACGGTGCGCAAGCTGCTGCCGGACGAGCCGTCCGAGATCCCGGTGGTCAACCACGACGACACGATCCTGGAGATCGCCGCGATCATGGCCCGGCTCAGGTGCCCGTTGGTGGTCGTCACCCGCGACCACGAGATCATCGGCGCGATCACCGCCTCCCGCCTGCTCGAACTGGCGATCACTCCGCACTGAACCGCGCCGGGGTGGCCGGGTGACGGCCATCGCGATCGTCGTCTTCGTCGCCGCGTACGTGCTGATCGCGACCGAGTGGACGCACAAGTTGATGGCCGCCCTCGGCGGCGCCGGCGTGCTGCTCGCGCTCGGCGTCACCGACTCCGAGCACGCGTTCTACTCGCACGAGACCGGTGTCGACTGGGACGTCATCTTCCTGCTGTTCGGCATGATGGTGATCGTCGGCGTGCTGCGCCGTACCGGCGTCTTCGAGTACGTCGCGATCTGGGCGGCGAAACGGGCCAAGGGGTCGCCGCTGCGGGTGATGATCCTGCTGACGCTGATCACCGCGATCGCCTCGGCCTTTCTCGACAACGTCACCACCGTGCTGCTGATCGCGCCGGTCACCCTGCTGGTCTGCGACCGGCTCGGCATCGACCCGATCCCGTTCCTGATCGCGGAGGTGATGGCGTCCAACATCGGCGGCGCGGCGACGCTGATCGGCGACCCGCCGAACATCATCATCGCCAGCCGGTCCGGGCTGACCTTCAACGACTTCCTGGTGCACATGGCACCGCTCGTCGTGATCGTGCTGATCGTGTTCACGCTGGTGCTGCCGCGGGTGTTCCGCGGCTCGTTCGACGTCGATCCCGGCCGCGTCAACGACGTCCTGCGGCTGAACGAGCGCGAGGCGATCGAGGACCGTGCGCTGCTGATCAAGTGCGGCGTCGTGCTGCTGTTCGTGTTCGCGGGTTTCGTCGGCCACTCGGCGCTGCACATCGAGCCGTCCGTGGTCGCGCTGCTTGGCGCCGGCGTCCTGGTGCTGATCTCCAAGGTGCCGACGCGGCACTACATGTCCAGCGTCGAGTGGCAGACGCTGCTGTTCTTCGCTGGCCTGTTCATCATGGTCGGCGCCCTGGTGAAGACCGGCGTGATCGCGGACCTGGCCGACCAGATCGGCAAGGTCACCGAAGGACGCGCGCTGCTGGCGGTGATGCTGATCCTGGGGGTCAGCGCCGTGCTGTCCGGCATCATCGACAACATCCCGTACGTCGCCACGATGAGCCCGGTCGTGCTCGAGCTCACCAAAGGCATCACCGACCCCGTCCAGGCCGACGCGCTGTGGTGGGCGCTCGCCATCGGCGCCGACTTCGGCGGTAACGCGACCGCGGTCGGAGCGAGTGCCAACGTCGTGGTGATCGGCCTGGCGCTGCGGGCCGGCCATCCGATCAGCTTCTGGGCGTTCACCCGTAAAGGCGTGGTGGTCACCGCGATCACGATCGCCGTCGCCGCGCCGTACCTGTGGATCCGGTACTTCCTGCTTGCCTAAGGCAACGCTGTCCACGACCGCGGATCGGGGCCTTTGGGGACGATGCGGTTCGGGTTGATGTTGTCGTGGGTCAGGTAGTAGTGCCGCTTGATCTGGTCGAAGTCGACGGTCTCGCCGAACCCCGGGCGCTGGTAGAGGCGGCGTGCGTACGACCAAAGGTGCGGGAACTCGGTGAGCTTGTTGCGGTTGCACTTGAAGTGGCCGTGGTACACCGCGTCGAAGCGGACCAGGGTCGTGAACAACCGGATGTCGACCTCGGTCAACCTGTCGCCGAGCAGGTAGTCGCGATCCGCCAGCCGTTCCTCGAGGATGTCGAGCCGCTCGAACAAAGCGTCGTACGCCGCCTCGTACGCCTCCTGCGTGGTCGCGAACCCGCAACGGTAGACGCCGTTGTTCACGTCGCGGTAGATCTCGTCGATCAGCCGGTCCAGCTCGGCGTGGTCTTCCGGGATCAGGCCGGGCGCGTCCGGGCGGTGGAACTCGGTCCACTCCGTTGAGAGATCCAGCGTGATCTGCGGGTAGTCGTTGGTGACCACGAGCCCCGTGACGGTGTCGACGATCGCGGGCACCGTCACGCGGCCGCCGTACGACGGGTCGGTGCGGAGGTACGCGTTGGACAGGAACTCGATGCCGAGCACCGGGTCGCGATCGTCCGGGTCGAGTGTGAACCGCCAGCCGCGCTCGTCCCGGATCGGGTCCACGACCGCCAGGCTGATCGCGTCCTCCAGCCCGAGCAGCTTGCGGACGATCACCGCCCGATGGGCCCATGGGCAGGCCAGGCTGACCACCAGCCGGTACCGCCCGGCTTCGACCGGCCAGCGTCCGTGCTCGTCCGGGCCCTCGCCCGGCCGGGCGCCGGAATCGCGGGTGATCCGGTCGGTGAACCTGTTGCCCTGCCGCTTCCATTCACCGCTCGGTGCGCTTTCCTTCACGAACTGTGCAGGGCTCATGAGGTTCAAAGTACCCACTTGCGGGAATCGCCCACCCCGCCCCGTCACTAGCAGTGCGACCGCGGCGGACGTTACAGTCTGGCTGACAAGGTCGTCCGCGCCAGCGGTGTCGCGGCCGGCCGGCACAACCGAACGATCAGGAGCAACGCCCCGGCTCGCGTCCCCCGGCAACCGGTTTGCCGGGCACATTCCCAGGGATACTGACCTCATGGCCCGCCCAAGGAACAACCCAGGCGACCTCGCCGAACTCCCCACGGAGCTTCGGACCGATCGGCCCAAGGGTGACCAGATCCGCGAGATTCTGGAGAAGCTCACCCGCTCGCTGGCCGTCGGCACCGTGCTGCCGTCCGAGCGCGTCCTCGCCGAGCGCTTCGGCGTGGCCCGGATGACGGTGCGGCAGGAGGTGGACCGGGTGGTCGCCGAAGGCCTGGCCGCCCGGCGCCCCGGTGGCGGCACCTTCGTCGCCGAACCGCGCCCGTCCCGGATGCTGGCCTCGTCGTTCAGCCAGGACATGATCGACCGCGGCATCAAGCCCGGCGCCAAGGTCCTCGAGCACCGCGTCGGCACCGCCGACGACGACCTCGCCCGCGAGCTCGAGGAACCGGTCGGCACCCCGGTCCTGCACCTGACCCGGCTGCGCACCGCCGACGGCGAACCGATGGCCGTCGAGCGCACCGCCCTCTCCCTGCACCGCTACCCTGGCCTCGACCAGGTCGACTTCACCGAGAACTCCCTCTACAAGGAGCTCTCGTCCCGCTGGGGCGTCACCCTCGGCATGGTCTCCGCCTCCATCGTTGCCGCCCCACCGGACCCGGTCGACGCCGAGCTCCTCGAGATCGACTCCGCCACCCCCTGCCTGATCATCACCTCGGCCCCCCGCACCGCCTCCGGCGAAGTCATCGAGTTCGGCCGCTCCGTCTACCGCTCCGACCGCTACGACATAACCGTCGCCTACCGCGCAACGTAGTTCCGCCCGCGCGCGCACCTGCCCGTCGCGCCCGCTACGCCCGCTCCCACCCACCCGACTCCTGCGGGCTACCGGCCGCACCTGCGCGCTCCTTCGTCGCGCGCCCTCGACCGCCAAGCCGGCGCCTTCCGCTGACCAACCGTGCATCCATGCGAGCGCACTATGGTTCGCGACGGCCGGATCACCCTTGGCTGCCGACCGTCCGACAGCCGGGAGCCTGCGCGGGACTCGTGGCCGTGCGCAGGCTATTTCGGCTCTTGTGACGGATGTGTGGGCGCGGGTTGATCGGGCGCACACCGTTGGGGTTGTCGGGTTTGTGAGCGGCGAGGGCGGACCGCCGGGCCATCACAATCGGCTGGCGTGGGCGGTGCCAGGCGGGGTGCCGGGTTGGAGGTGGTGATTGTGATGGCCTGGCGGTCCGCGGCATCGGGATCCCGTTCGCGGGTGGTCCGGGTGGCACGGGCGCGGTGCACTCGACCGCCCTCGGTGGCGAACTAGGGCACCAACCTGACCCACACATCAGTCAGAAGAGCCGCTAATTCCTGTTCAAGCCCACCGGCTGGTCAGCAAGCCCTCGACTCCTGGCACCCGTAGTGTCTGGGCATGCGTGGATTGGCTGTTGCGTTGGAGCGGCTGGCCGACCACTTCCGCCGTACTGAAGACCTCGGCTGGATGTATGGCCAGGGGTCGGTGATCGCCGGGCTGACTGACGACTCCGACCTCGACCTCATCCTCATCTGGGCCGACGAGGCGCCCACCGCGGCGACCCTCCCAGCGCCGTCGACCATCACCCGGCACGGACAGCTCGCGTTGGAGCACGGGCGGATGGACGGCTACGACGTGGATCTCATGCACGTTCCTCGCCGTACCTTCGACTGCTGGATGAGCGAACTGGAACAAGGCGACGGCTGGTCGGGTACGGCGTGGCCGCTGCCAATCCACGTCGCCGCCGGCCTGGCCGAGTCCAAGCTGCTCCTCGATCCGACCGGCCACGGCGCCGAGCACCGAGCCCGAGCGCAGACCCCTGCGGAGTCCCTGGTGGTCAACGTGCGGCGCCATCTCGACACCGCAGCACCTGGTTTCATCAAGGAGCTGTACCGGGCGGCCGAACGCGACAACCGCTGGCTCCATGCGAGCCTCGCGGTTGAACTTCACAAGCTCGTCTACACCGCATGGTTCCTCAGCGAGGGCCACTACCCGCCGTTCCCGAAGTACCTGCCCCAGTGGTACGACCGCTTCGGCATGAGCCCCGAGATCCAACACCTCGAATCCACCTACTGGGCGACCAGCGACCCCGCCGAAGCAACAGCGGTCCTCGAGTCACTCGTCACCGCCGTCCTCGACCACCGATCCGTCTAGCTCCGGTAGCCGGCCGACTTGATCCTGGCAGCGATTGGCTGCAGGGCGGCGGTGAGTTGGTCGAGCTCGTCTGGGGTGACGGTGGTGTAGGCGGGGGCGGCCAGGGCGTCGGTGGTTGACTCGATGTGGGTCTTGGTTTCGCGGCCGGCGGGGGTGAGTTCGCCGGAGGCGTCGACTAGGCCGCGCGTGCGTAGGCCGTCCACGACTGCGGCCAGTTGGTCCGGCGTGAGGGGATCGAGGCGTCCGTAGTCCGATGGCTTCATGCCGGAGTGGAGCGCCTGGAGTACGTGGGCTTCCTGCCCGTCGATGCCGGCGGCGACCAGCGCGGTGAGGTGACCGTCGCCGCGGTGTTCGCGCAGCAGCGTTGCTGCGTGCCAGAGGCGGGCGACCGGCTCGTCGGGGACGGGAAGCGAGCGCAGGGCGGCGTACAGGATCCGGCCTTCCATCGGCGCGTTGGTCGCGACCCGGATGGCGAGGTCGGCGGCGCAGGCGAGCGCGGGGCTGTCGGCGAGGTCGCCGAGGATCCGCCGCAGTGCCTTGACGCTGCCCGCCTGACGTGCGGCGAGCACGGCCCCGGGAGTGGCGACGTCCCAGACGCTCGGGATACAGCGGGCCACCTCACCGGGCGCGAAGTTGTAGAACAACGCATCCACCACCTCGGCCGGGACCTTCCCCAGCGGAGCAGACCGCGCGGCGAAGTACCCCGGCCGGTAGCTCTCGTACCCGAGCGCCTGCAGCTCCTCGGTCGGCTCGTCAGACATGTACGCGACGAGATGCACCGGCTCCAACAACTCCAAACACACCCGACGCGCGACGGCTTCCATCCGAGTACTCCCGGCGGCGTAGGTGACTGACATGGCGCGCTCCCGCAGCAATCCGACCGACCCATCGCCGGCCTCTCACCAAGACCACGAACAGCCCCACCATGGTTCGACACCATCCCCAAGCAATTTCCCGAAGCCTGCTCTCCAACCAGCCAGTTGCCGCCGGGAGGTGCTTCATCGACGGACGGGCGCAGACCGCGGGCGGCAGCACGCAAGGAACGTCGGGTGGGTGGGAGCGCGTGGAGCGGACGCGACGTAGGAGCGGCTGCGGAGCACGCGTGGGAAGGATTAGGCGTTCAGGCTGCGGAGGACGTTGGGGGATTTGCCGCGGGTGGTTAGTTGGGTGACGATTTCTACGGTCAGGGCTTGGGCGAGGAGGGCGCCGACGAGGGTTGAGGTGGCGCCGGTTCGTTCGGGGCTGCCTTCGACGGCGATCAGGGCGTCGCCGGGTTCGCCGCAGTTGTCGATGACCACGTCGGCGACCTCGAAGAGGCGTTGGCCGCCGGGCGCGCGGGAGCTGACCGCCGTACTGTGCGCGAGCGACGTCAACGCGATCACCTTCGCCCCCGTCGCCCGCGCCCCCACAGCGAACTCGACCGGTACGGCGTTCCGCCCGGAGTTCGACGCGATCAGTACGACGTCCCCCGCGCCGATGTCATTGGTCTGCAGCAGTACGTCGGCCAACCCCGGCAACCGCTCCAGCAACGAGCTCTTCAGCAACCCCTCGTGCAACATCAACCCCGGCTCGAGCACGGCTCGCACGTCCGCCAACCCACCGGCGCGCCCGTACAGCTCCTCCGCGATCAGATGACTGTGCCCGGTCCCGAACACCCAGAACACCCGGGCATCCACCACCAACTCGGCCGCCCGCCTGATCGCCTCGACCTGTGTCGACGCCGCCCGCTCCGCGATCGCCAACGCCCGCCGCATGAACTCCTCAGCCCCTGTCATACCGCCGAACCTACCGGCGCCGACCGCCCAGACCACGAAATCCGGCTAGACCACTCCGACGGCCTCGCGGTGGTGCGTCGGACGGTCGTACTCGTCCACGAGCGCGATCGCGAAGTCGGCGTACGACGTCAAGGCCGCCGGATCGCCAGGCGCGAAGCGATAGGTCCCGGTACGGCGCGGATCGGCGTGGTTGAAGTCGCCGGCCGGAGCAACCGAGACCCAGTCGAGCGTGGACGCGGCGAAGGTGTCGAGCGCGGCCTGATGCGCGAGGAAGAACGAGCGGTACTCCTGTGGACAGCCGCCACTGTCCATCAGCGGCACACCGTCCGGCCCCGGCAGGATCGACGCCAGACCGACCCAGATCAGCCGCGTGTCCCGCAGTCCGTCGATCAACGCCTGCGCGGCCTTGGGGAAGAACACGGCCGGATCGGCGCCCCCGTCGTACACCGCCGCGATGACGGCGTCGTGACCGGCAGCAAGCTCGGCGATCCGGCCCGCGTCCGTCACGTCTCCCGCGACCAGGTCGACACCGCCTTCCGTCGTACGCGCGACCGCAGTCACCTCATGGCCGCGGCGGCGGGCCTCCTCGACGGCGGCGCGTCCGGCGCGCCCGCGAGCGCCGATGACCAGAATCTTGCCCATTGCAACCTCCTCGGTTTCGCTGACGGAGCGACCGTAGGAGGAGGCCTGGTTACCAGTTGGGTACTACGCTCCAGGGCATGGAGGCGCTGCGGGCGGACATGTTCGAGGAGATCTGCCCGTCGTCGTTGCTGCCGTTCCGGATCGGTGGGGACAAGTGGGCTGCCCTGGTGATCGCCTGCCTGGAGGACGGCCCGCGCCGGTTCTCCGAGCTGCGCGTCCCGTTGGCGCGGGTGACGCCCAAGGTGCTGACCCAGACCCTCCGCAACCTGGAACGCGACGGCTTCGTACGACGGACGCAGTACGACGAACCGGTACGACGAGTCACGTACGAGCTCACCGACCTCGGCCGCAGCCTGCTCGAGCCGATGCGGCTGATGTGCGACTGGGCGACCGACCACTGGGACGAGCTCCTGGACGCCCGCGACGCGTAGTACCGGCCGGAATCGTAGGTTCGGCCAACGGTAGACTGCCGATCGTGGACAAGCAGACGCCGACCGTACTGATGCAGACCCCCAGCTGGCTGCTGACCCAGAGCGCGGCGCACGCGGGCCGGATCGTGAGCGAGGCCTTCGCCAAGGCCGGCGCGCGGGGATACCACTTCCGCCTGCTGGCGACCCTGGTCGAGTTCGGCCCGGCCAGTCAGGCCACGCTCAGCCGGCACACCGGCATCGACCGCAGCGACGTGGTTGCCGCTCTCAACGAGCTGACCGCCGGTGGGTACGTCGACCGCACACCGGACCCGGCGGACGCCCGCCGCAACGTGATCACCCTGACGGCCGCGGGCCGCCGCCAGCACAAGCGCCTCACGACCCTGGTCGCCCAGGCCCAGGACGAGATCTTCGCCCCGCTCACCCCCACCGACCGGGCCCGCCTGACCACCCTCCTCACCCGCCTCCTGGCCCACCACCAGGCCGGCGACTGAGGTCACCAGACCGGCAGCTGAGCCCGCACAGCCTTCTGGGTACGGCGGACGCGGTACTCGCGGGCATGGACGCGCCGCTTCGCCGCCCGGGAGATCTTCCGCCGGGAGTGGTCCGCCGTCTCGGCCGGCTGCTGACCCGTCTGCATCGCGTTCACATCTCTACCGATGCACGGCCGGGCCGATCGGTTCCGTCGTACGGTGGAAATGTGCCGTTCGGCCGAAAATCCGCTCTGTTGAGCGCAGATCGGGTGCTGCTGGGCGATACGGCGGTTCCGCGCCGCGGGCCGCATTGGTAGAAAGGGGACCGGGCGCTCCAGCGCGCCGAAGCTAGCGAGGAGGAGTCCGCGACGTGACGAATGCAGAGTCACCCCAATCCGAGGCCCTGTCGAACCTGATGCACGAGGAGCGCAGGTTCGAGCCGCCCGCCGACCTGGCCGCGAACGCCAACCTCAAGGCCGACGCCTACGAGCAGGCCGCGGCCGACTTCGAGGGGTTCTGGGCCGAGCAGGCCAAGCGGCTGACCTGGGCGGTCGAGCCGACCCAGACGCTGGACTGGAGCAACCCGCCGTTCGCGAAGTGGTACGCCGACGGCAAGCTGAACGCGGCCTACAACTGCGTCGACCGGCACGTCGAGAACGGCCTCGGCGACAAGATCGCCTACTACTTCGAAGGTGAGCCGGGGGACACCCGCGAGATCACCTACGCCCAGCTCAAGGACGAGGTGAGCAAGGCGGCCAACGCGCTGCTCGAGCTCGGCGTCCAGGCCGGCGACCGGGTCGCGATCTACATGCCGATGATCCCCGAGACCGTGGTCGCGATGCTCGCCTGCGCCCGGGTCGGCGCCCCGCACACGGTCGTGTTCGGCGGCTTCTCCGCGGACGCGCTCAAGGGCCGGATCCAGGACTGCGACGCGCGCGTCGTGATCACCTCCGACGGCGGCTACCGCCGTGGCGCCCCGGCCGCGCTGAAGCCGGCCGTCGACGCTGCGCTCGAGGAGTGCCCCGACGTACGGAACGTCCTGGTGGTCCGCCGTACCGGGCAGGACACCACCATCGTCGAGGGCCGCGACCTGTGGTGGGACGACTTCGTCGGCAAGCAGTCGGCCGAGCACACTCCGGAGGCGTTCGATGCCGAGCACCCGCTGTACGTGATGTACACCTCCGGTACGACGGGCAAGCCGAAGGGCATCCTGCACACCACCGGCGGCTACCTCGTCGGGACGGCGTACTCCCAGTGGGGGGTGTTCGACCTCAAGGCCGACACGGACGTCTACTGGACCGCCGCCGACATCGGCTGGGTCACCGGCCACAGCTACATCGTGTACGGCGCCCTCGCGAACGCGACCACCTCCGTCCTGTACGAAGGCACCCCGGACACGCCGCACCAGGGCCGCTGGTGGGAGATCGTGCAGAAGTACAAGGTGTCGATCCTGTACTGCGCGCCGACCGCGATCCGGACCTTCATGAAGTGGGGCGCGGACATCCCGGCCAAGTTCGACCTGTCCTCGCTGCGCGTCATCGGGTCGGTCGGCGAGCCGATCAACCCGGAGGCGTACGTCTGGTACCGGGAGAACATCGGCGGCAACAACGCGCCGGTCGTCGACACCTGGTGGCAGACCGAGACCGGCATGCACATGATCTCGCCACTGCCCGGCGTGACCGCGGGCAAGCCCGGCGCCGCGATGAAGGCGATCCCGGGAGTCAGCGTCGACGTCGTCGACGACGCGGGCAACTCGGTGCCGGACGGCTCGGGTGGTTACCTCGTGATCACGAAGCCGTGGCCGGCGATGCTGCGCACGCTGTGGGGCGACGACCAGCGGTTCGTCGACACCTACTGGTCCCGCTGGCCGGGCGTGTACTTCGCCGGCGACGGCGCCAAGAAGGACGAGGACGGCGACCTGTGGCTGCTCGGCCGGGTCGACGACGTGATGAACGTGTCCGGCCACCGGCTGTCCACCACCGAGATCGAGTCCGCGCTCGTCTCGCACCCGAAGGTCGCCGAAGCCGCGGTCGTCGGCGCCTCGGACCCGACCACGGGCCAGGCGATCGCCGCCTTCGTGATCCTGCGCTCCGAGGCCGGCGACGGCGGACCGGATGTCGTCCAGGAGCTCCGCAACCACGTCGCCAAGGAAATCGGCCCGATCGCCAAGCCGCGCCAGATCATGGTCGTCGCCGAGCTCCCGAAGACCCGCTCCGGCAAGATCATGCGCCGGCTCCTCCGCGACGTCGCCGAAAACCGCGAGGTAGGCGACGTCACCACCCTCGCCGACTCCACCGTCATGGACCTGATCAAGTCCAACCTGGAATCCGGCAAGGCCGACGAGGACTGATCTCTCCAGCACGTGAGCCCCCGGGAACTGTCTCCCGGGGGCTCACGCATCTACTACGCGTGTATATCCCACGCGTGCTACGCAGGAGCTCCTTCGTCGCCCCCGCTACGCCCGCTCCTACCCACCCTTGGCTCTGCCGGCTACCACCGTCCCAGCGGGCTGCCGCCCGCAACCTCCGGGCTATCGCCCGGGATCTCCGGGCTGTCGCCCGGGAACTGCTGGGCTTTCGCCCAGGTCTTGCGTGCTGCCGCCCGCAACTTCCGGGCTGCCGCCCGGGAACTGCGGCGGTGCAGCCGTCGAGATGCTCGCCTCAGCAACTCACGTAGCTGCCGCTGGCCTTCGGCGGGCTGCCGCCCGCAAACCTCCGCGCTGTCGCGCGGGAGTGGCTGGGCTTTCGCCTAGGTCCTGCGTGCTGTCACCTACGATCTCCGGGCTCCGCCCGGGAACTGCGGTGGTGCGGTCGTCTGGGGGCTCGCCTCAACCAGTCACGTGGCTGCCGGCGGCGTCCGGCGGGTTGTCGGCCGGGACATGCGGGGATGCGGTTTGTGTGAGTGCTCGCGTCGTACCTGCTCACATTTCTGGATTGGTCCGACCGCGTGGGCGCACCGTCGTACCGCATGTGCTTTTGCCTGTGGCAACCATGGCGTGATTTGTGGGGTGTGTGGCGTGGACGTCATCGCCAAGCGGGCGCAAGGTGGAGGTATGGGACCTGGAGTGGTGACGTTCGTCATCTTCGACGGGTATCAGACGCTCGACCTGGTGGGGCCGTATGACGTGTTCGCCGAGGCCGGGTACGAGTGTGTGATCGTGGCGTCGGAGCCCGGTCCTGTGCGGTCGAACATGGGGCTGCCGGTGCTCGCCGACCTCGGGATCGCGGACGTCGACCCGCAAACCGTCGGCACGCTGGTCGTCGTCGGGGGAAGCGGTGTGCACGATGCCTGCCAGGACCAGCGTCTCGTCGAATGGATCGCGGCCGCGACCGCCGACGCGACGCGGGTGACGTCGGTCTGTAGCGGCGCGTTCCTGCTCGCCGAAGCGGGGTCGCTGAACGGCCGCCGCGTCACCACGCACTGGAGTGAGGCGGCGAAGCTGGCCCGTGAGTATCCGGCGGTCGACGTGGACCCCGACCCGATCTTCATCCGGGACGGCGAGCTGTGGACCTCCGCCGGCGTGACCGCCGGGATGGATCTGGCGCTCGCGCTCGTCGAGGCCGATCTCGGGCGGGACGCGGCGCTCGAGGTCGCGCGCGATCTCGTTCTGTACCTGCGCCGCCCCGGAAGCCAGTCGCAGTTCAGCCTGCCGCTCTGGTCCACCCAGCCGTCGAGCGACGTACTGCGCAAGGTCGTCGACGCCATCCACACCGACCCCGGCGGTCGCCACAGCATCGCCGACCTCGCGGACGTGGCGGGGTTGAGCCCGCGTCACCTGCAACGACGGTTCACCCAGGAGATCGGCGTACCTCCGGCCCTGTACGTCGAGCGCGCCCGGATCGAGGCTGCGCAACGTGCCCTCGCGGAGCTCGACGACTCGGTCGAGAGCATCGCCCGCCGGTACGGGTTCGGCACCGCCGAGACCCTCCGCCGCTCGTTCCACCGGATCGTCGGCATCGCCCCGTCCGACTACCGCGACCGCTTCCGCACCGCCTACGACAACCGCCCCCACTGACCGAGGAGTCAGTCATGCAGATAGCCATCGCCCTCTTCCCCAAGGTCACCATCCTGGACGCCATCGGCCCGTACCAGGTCTTCGGCGCGATGCCCGGCGCCGACGTTGTCGTGTGCGCGGCGCAACGCGGCCGGCTCAGCGACGCCGGTGGCCGGTTGCACTTCGACATCGAGCACACCTTCGACGACGTGCCGACTCCCGACGTACTCCTGGTCCCGGGCGGCAACATCACCCGCCAGATGGCACGCGAAGGCGATCCGATCGTCGACTGGATCCGCTCGGCCCACGAGCACACCACCTACACGACCTCTGTCTGCACAGGCGCCCTGTTGCTCGGGGCGGCAGGCCTGCTACGCGGGCTGCGAGCAACCACCCACTGGGTCGCGTACGACGAACTCCGCAAGTACGGCGCGGAGCCCACAGAGCAACGCGTGGTGTTCCAGGACAAGATCGTCACCGGCGCCGGGGTCTCGGCCGGAATCGACCTGGCACTCGAGGTCGTCGCGAAGCTGACCCGGCCAGAAGACGCGCAGGCTGCCCAGCTCCGGCTCGAGTACGACCCGCAGCCGCCGTACGACACCGGCTCGCCTTCCAAGGCACCGCAGCACATCAAGGACATGATGGACGGTCTCGTCGCGCAGTGGCGGTGATCTAGGCTGCCGGGCATGACTTCTGTCGTCGCGATCGTGCATGCGGGGCTGGCGGCGGCTTGGGTGGGTGGGATGGCCTACTCGCTGTTCGTGGTGCGGCCGAAGCTGGCGAAGTACTTCGGGCCGGACGCGGATGCCCGCGAGGCGCTGACCACGGTGATTGCCTCAGGCAACCGGTGGAAGGTGGTCGGGCTGATCGCGGCGATCGCAGCCACCGGCGGTCTGCTTCTCGCGCTCGAGCAGGAACAGTGGTGGATCCACGCGCTGAAAGGCGTTCTGCTGCTCGTCGCGAGCGTGATCTTCTGGTACGTCTCCTGGCGCCACTGGCCGCGTCGGGTCTTCGCCACCGCCGCCGAACTGCCCACCCTCCAGCGCCGCCTCGTGCAACTGGCCGGCACCATGCTCGTCCTCACCGGGACCGCGTTCGCCCTCGGAGTCCTCGCCGTACACACCTGACCTTCGTCACGGACACATCCGTCGTCGTCACGTCTGCTCGCTACGGCGCCGGATTGGCAGGCCGGACCTAGGAGATCGGTCGGACGTGTGCCAGGATGGCGCTTCCTTCGGAGGAGGTGATCGCGATGGCACATGAGACTCTGCAACTCCTGGTCAGCATGCACCGGATCGTCCGGCACCTGCGCCGGAGTCGTACCACCACGGTCCTGCACCCGACCCAGTTCCTCGCGCTGATGCTGATCGCCGACGAGCAACCGATCCGGATCGGCGAGATCGCGACCCGCGTTCCGTGCTCACAGCCGACCGCGACCACCACGGTCGCCGCTCTGGAGGACGCGGGCCTGGTCCGCCGTGAGCAGGACCCGGTCGACGGCCGCGCGACCGCGGTCGTGCTCACGAAGGCCGGCGCGGAGATGGTCGAGGCCTCCGGACGGCAGGCCGCCGACGAGCTCGGCAAGCTGCTCCGCCGCCTCGACGACGCCGACCGCGACCTGGTGCTCCGCGCCGGCGTCGTCCTCGCCCGCATCGCCGACGACCTCTGACTCAGCGGTTCCGTTCCTCAGCGTCCATCTACCGCAGTCCTGGTACGACGGACACCGTGTACGGCGGAATGCCCGGAGCGACATCCAGTTGGCTGTTGACCCAGAGCAACCGACCGCGGTCGCGGGCAATGGTGGTCGGGGTCGCGCCAGGTGCTCCGGGCTCCGAGTCGGCGACGATGGTGGCCTTGGTCAGGTCTCGGTCGAGTACGGCGAGCCTCGCGACGTACTTGCCTCCGCCGGCGTTGTAGACGGCGTACAGGCGGTGCCCCTCGAGCAGGTAGCCGTCGCCGGACAGGATGCCGTTGCTGACTTCCAGCGTGCTGACCTGCTTCGTGTGGAGGTCGATGCGGTAGGTGACGTCCTGGCCCTGCTCGCCGACCAGGAGGGTCTTTCCGTCGGTGACGATGCCGTTGAGGAAGTACGGCGTGGGCTGGATCTTGTCGCGGGTGAGCCAGGGCTCGAGCTCGCCCAAGCCGTGGCGGGTGAGCGGGGCGCGCCAGATCTGGTTGTGGGCCGAGTCGGTGACGTAGACCGCGTCGCCGGCGAACGTGAAGTCGTTGAGGAACGAGCCGTCTGCGGCCTTGCGTACGGCGAGGAGTTTGCCGGTCGCGTCGTACAGGAAGAGCTTGGAGGTGCTCGCACCGGCGACGAGGACGCGACCCCAGCGGTCGACGTGGACGCCGGTGGCGGAGGTCCGGCCGTCCTTGCCTGCGGGGAGGAAGGGCTTGAGGCGGGGGTTGCGGGTGCTGCCGCGGTACACGGCGCCGGTGCCGACGCTGGTCACGTAGATCATGCCGTCGCGGGTGACCTCGATGCCTTCGAGCGTCTCACCGGGCGTGGTGGAGACGACGTACTCGGTCGGGCGTTGAGGTACGGCGTGGGCGGCGGCGGGCTGGGTGGACGCGGCGAGGGCGAGGACCGTGAGGGCTGCCAGGAGCTTCATCGGGTCAGACTGCGGTTTGCGGCGTGGGAGCGGCGACCGGATTCGGTCAGAACCGAAGAGGTCGGCGTGGTGGCCCCCGGCTGGGCACAATCGGTGGATGATCCGGATCCACTTCACCGCGGCGGACCTCGGCCGGGTGACGTTTCCGGCCGACCCGGAGCCGCTGTGGGAAGCAGCGCTCGCGGCTCGGGCGCTGCGCGCGCGGGCGTTGGGGTCGGGCGGTCGCGCGCTCGGCGATCGGGTCGTCGGAGACCTGGCGGTGCCGCCGGTCGCTCGGCGCTGGCGGCGCGAGGCGGGCCGGCGGCTCCGGCCGTCGATGCGGCCGCTCTTCAAGCTGATCGCTCCGGCTGGGCAGTTCCCCGACTTCCTCACGCCTGAGGTGCCGGCGCCGGGTCTCGAGCCGGCCGTCGAGACGCTGATGAACACGCCGGCTTCCGTCGTTCACGACGAGCTGGCGCCGTGGCTTCCGCCGGAGGTCGACGAGTTCATGGCAGGCCTGCTCGCGGGCCGGGCCGGATCACGGCGGGCGCTCGGCAACGCCGTACGCGACTTTCACACCGAAGTACTCGCGCCGTCGTCGAGCGAACTCGAATTCCGGTACGCCGCGGACCTCGCCCTCAGATCGCGCACGCTGCTGCACGGCGGGGTCGACGCTCTGCTCGAGTCACTCCACCCCGACGTCGAGTGGTCCACTCCGATCCTGACCACCTACGGCCTCACCGCCGGTCCAGTGCTCGACATCCACCTGAACGGCCGCGGCCTGCAGCTCTACCCGTCACCCCTGACCGCCGAGTGCCTGGCCCTAGACGCACCTGATCGCCGCCCGGTCCTCGTCTACCCCTGCGCCGACCACGCGACGGACGACCTCCCCGACACCGACGCCCTCGCCGACCTCCTGGGCCGAACCCGAGCCACCGTCCTCCGAGCCCTGACGCATTCAGCCACCACCACCCAACTCTCCCGCCGCACCGGCATCTCCCTGCCCAGCACCTCAGACCACACCCGAATTCTCCGCAACGCCGGCCTGATCACCACCCACCGAACCAACGGCACCGCCCTCCACTCCCAAACCCCCACCGCCCACCACCTGCTAACCGGGGCAACCCGGGGCATCACGGGGCAGATCCCCAAAACGCCAGCAATCACTGCCGACAACCGGTAACGTTGGTCTTGCCGGGGGACAAGAGTCCCTCGGAAGTGGACCCGGCAGCCCTCCGGACGGTGGACGAGCCGGGTCTCGCGCTGTTCAGAGCTCTTGCATCTGGCAGAACGGCGCAACCGCGCGCCGCCACGCGCCACCTCGCATCCAACTCCACGCCACCGCATCCGGCACCCACAGCAACGGATCCGCCTTGGCGACCAGCACGTCCTAGCGGAGAGTCTCGTGGCAGCCGAAGCGGTGCGCAGCCTCTCGTAGGCACCGCCAGTCGTGGTCGAACGTCGACTCCTCACGCTCGAACACAAGGCGCTCGGCGGACGCTGCGCTGTCCCGAACGATGGCTTCGAGGCACGCACGGCGAGCACCGTGGTCGTTCCGCTCGGCTCGGTAGATGTCCACCAGCAGGTGGAAGTCGGTGATTGCGCTGAGGATCTTCTTCCGGCGCCGATCGCTCTCGTGCCGGAAATGCAGTCGCTCCTGCCCAGGCAGCAGAAGCGCGCGTAGTGCCTTGCGGTTCACGGCGACATCGTCTGACGGGCACCGTGCGGCGGCCATCAGGAATCCTCGGGACTTGGTTTCGTCGACGAACACGTGGATCGGCATTTCCCCGCCCTGTTGAGTGGCAAGGTTCGACCTTGGCACGTGGGCAGGCGGGGAAACCGCTGTAACACCGGGGCATCGTGGGGCAGCTCGGGGCAGATCGCGAAAGCGGCAGACAATGCCTCTGGAAACCCGCTACGTTTGTGAGGCCTCGGGATAAGAATCCCTTGGAAGTTGGCCCGGCAGCTCACCGGACGGTGGACGAGCTGGGTTGGCGTCCTCGGTCAGGGGCCGCCGTGAGGATGCTCTGGCGGCCCCTGAGTGAGGTCAGTTCTGGGTGAGGGTGAAGGTTGTGGTGGGGTTGTGGATGTTGGTGTGGTTGTTGGTGAGGGTCAGGTTGGTGAAGGTGGCGGTGCCTCGGGCGGGGCCTTCGCCTGGTTCGGGGAGTTCGTTGGCCCAGATGCCGTAGCCGGACTTGGCGTCGAAGGCGTCGCCGGACTTCTGGGCTCCTGAGATGGTCGTGTTGGTGAAGACCGTGTCCGCCACCGGGAACAGCGGCTGCCCGCCCACATAGTCGGTTTGGAACATGATTCCGGAGTACGTCGGATCGACGATGTCCAGATCATTCACCCGAATTCCCTGGAAGATCTTCGTGGCCGAGTAGATCCACAACGCGGGGAATGTCTGATTACCCCAGAAATGCCCGCCCGCGCGCACCAGGCTGACATTCTCGAACCGGGTCGGCGGCGTCGCGCCGAAACCGTTCATCGGGATTCCGAAGTCCAGCGACGAGATCGTCACCCCCGGATAGGTGAGCATGTCCGCGGCGTACAGGTTCCGGAACACGTTGTTCGTCCCGCCGTACACCGCGAACCCGGCCGCCCGCCACGTCAGCGTCGCGGTCAGGTTCTCGAACACGTTGTCGCGGACCTCGCCGCCGCCGGAGTCGGTGGCGTTGAAGAGCGCGAAACTGTCGTCACCGGTGGCCCGGGCGTCGTTGTTGCTGACCAGGTTGCCGCCCGACCCGTTCGTCATGTTGATGCCGTCGGCAAACATGTTCCGGATCCGCGAGTTCCGGATCGTCGACGAGTCGGTGTTCGCGCCCCAGTACAGGCAGACCATGTGCTCGACCCAGATGTTGTCGATCGTCATGTTCGCGGTGTTGGCGAAGTCGAACACCTTCCCCGGCCCGTCGATCCGGGACGTGTAGTTGCCGAAGTACGCGAACCCCGTGAACGTCGACCCGTTCGCCGACGCCTCGCTCCGGAACCCGACATCGGTGTTGTCCTGTCCGGCCGGAGCATGGAACCGCGTGTACCAAGGCCCGGCTCCGACCACCCGGACCGCCTTGCCGTACACCTGGAACTTCGACGACGTCTGGTAGTCACCCGGCGGCAGGTACACACCCTGCAGCGCGCTGTTCTGCCGCACCTGGTCGAGCGCGTTCTGCACGTCCTGGTGCGTGAACCCGGCCGGCGTCACGTATCCCGTGCCCGGGTTGGCGACCGGCGCGACCTCCTCGGTGTCGATGAAGTCGAACGTGTACGTCGTACTGTTCGCCGGATCCTTCTGCAGCTTGATAGTCGTACCCGCCGGGTAGCTGGCGTCGAGCATCAACTGAGCTTCGTCGTAGATGTGCCGGGCCGGTCCGGAGCCGGGCGAGTTGTTCGGGCTCGCCTCCGCGCCGTACAGCCAGGCGTACCGCGAGGTCAGCGGCAACGCCTTGTGGAAGGTGCCGTTCACGTACACGTTCACGGTCGAGTTGATCCCGCCGCCACCGGCCGCGTCCGGGATGGAGAACCGGGTGACGAGCGTGTTGGTCCGTGCCCGGGTGGTGAACTCGACGTACGAGCCGTTCGAGTTCAACGTGACCGCCCGCCGGCCGGACGCCTCGCCGGCCAGGTCGCCGATCGTCCGGTTCGGCCCGACCACGACCGCACCGCCACCGACGGAGGCGTCCTCAGCCTCCAGATGGTCGTACGGCATGTTCGCTCCACGGCCCACGAAGAACGGCCGCTCGCTGGTGTTGTTCGCCCGCTTCACCGGCAACTCGTTGGCGTCGTCCGCCAGTACGACGCGCACCGAGTAGCGACCATTGGCCGCCGTCCAGTTGCCCAACGCAACCGCCGACGTCGTCGCACCGGCCGCGATTGCGCCGTTGTGCGACCCGGTCAGCGTCGCCACGACCGTGCTGCCGTTCAGGATCGTCAGCGTGATGCCGTGCGCAGCGGACGCCGACGCCACACTGCCCTGGTTCTTCAGAGCGACAGAGAAGGCGACGCTGTTCCCCGCCGACGGGTTGTTCGGCGTCCAGTTGACCGCTGCCGCCACCAGGTCGGAGCTCGCGACCGGGGTGACCACCAGCGGACCGGCCGCGTTCGCGGTGTTGTTCGCGTCGTTCTGCTCGATGATCGTGTTCGACTCGTCGACCTTCGCGCTCAACGCGTAGCTTCCGGCGTCTCGCGTGCCGAGCGAGGCGCTGACCGTGGCCGACGCTCCGGCCGCGAGTGCTCCGACGGCCGCCGTACCGACCTTGGTCTGGCCGAGGTAGAAGTTCACCTCGGTCGCCGCGGATCCCGCCGTACCGGAGTTGCCAACCGTCGCCCGCACGGTGATCGCATCCGTCTCCACGGGCGAGGTGGGCGTCCAGGAGACGCCGGACACCGTGAGGTCCGGGTTCGGCGCCGGCACGCCCATCACCTGGAACTCGGCGACCTGCCCGGCCGGTGCGCCGGTGTTGGCGGTGAAGTTCAGCCGTACGTCGGCCACCCGCGCGCTGACCGGGATCGTCACGCTGTTCCCGCTACCCGGAGCGAAGTCGTACGACGCACTCGGCACGATCGTCGTGAAGGTCGACGCCCCCTGCTCCCGGCCGAGAATGGACAACGTCTGCGTCCGTGCGCCCCAGACCGGATCCGGGTTCAGCCGGATGACGACCGAGTTGAGATCCGCGTTCGCGCCGAGCGCGGTCGTGAGTGTCGCCGGGTTGGCGTTGCCCTCCCAGTACGTCGTCACGTCGTCGTCATTGGCGTTGGTCGCGACGAAGGTGTGCACGGCCCCGGACGCGGTGATCGGTTTGCCGAGGGCGAGGTTGCTGCCCGGACCAGAGCTGCCGCCACGGGTAACCGTGTTGCTGTTCGCCGACTGGTTGCCAGCGGCATCTTTCGCGCGGACGAAGTACGAGACCGACACGCTGGCCGGCTGGTTGTCGGTGTAGGTGAGGACGTTACCGGCCAGGCTGGTCCGCAGCTCGCCGTTGGCGTAGACGTCGTACCCGGTGACGCCGACGTTGTCGCTCGACGCGGCCCAGGTCAGCCGGATCTGGCCGGCGGCGGGCTCGGTGAAGGCCAGGCTGCCCGGGGCGGTGGGAGCCTGGGTGTCGCCGGTCGCGGGTCCGTAGACCTCGAGCTCGGACAGCTGCCCGGCCGGCCAGCCGGTGTTCGCGGTGATCCGGATCCGCACGTACCGCGTGGTCGCGGTGCCGTAGTCGATCGTCACGGTGTTGCCCGGCGGGTTGAACGCGCGGGGCGCGGAGGCGGAGAGGTCGGTGAAGTTCTGCCCGTCGGTGCTGCCCTGGACGGCGAGGGTCTGGGTTCGCGCGTCCCAGTTCGCGGTCGGCAGCTTGAGCACGACCTGGTTGGTGGCGACTGTCGAGCCGAGGTCCACCTGCACCCACTGTGGGAAGGCGTTGTTGGCGCTCTCCCAGTAGGTGCTCTGGTTGCCGTCGGACACGTTCGACGCGACGTAGGTCTGGGTGACGCTGCTGGCCGAGGCGCTCTTGCCGGCGGCGAGGTTGGGTCCGGCCTGTACGGCGGCCGTCGCGGAGTCCGCCGGTGTCGCGCGGACGAGCGGGCCGGCCGACAGCGCGAGGCTGGCGGCCAGCAGAGCGGCGAGTACCCGCCCCGCTGAATGTCGGGACTGCGGAAGCCTCATGGCCTCTCCTGGGTGGGCGGGTGAGAGTGGCCGACGCGCACGTTCAAAACTTGCGATGAGTTGCCAATTTCTTGCGCGAGGCTGCCTCATTGTTACGGCAGCCCAAACCCAGCGTCAACGGTTCGCGACGCCTGGAAAACAGTCGGGGGGGGGGTGGCGGGGGGAAACCCCGGGGCCGCCCCCCGCCCGCGGGTGGGGACCCCGGGGCCCGCCCCCGGGGGGGGGTGGGGTTTGGGGGGGCCGGCCCCCCCCCCCCGC